>JAQBNN010000011.1 GCA_028288505.1 Segetibacter sp.
CGGAAGAGATAAGTGCAATAATGAAAATAAGTAAAGCTAAACTCATACCTGTGACACCAAGACGCGAAGGTACGGGCATGAGCGGTGGAGCTATGCCAAATTATGCTGGCGTGCTTATATCGATGGAGAGACTGAATTCGATATTACATATTGATGAACGAAACCTGCAGGTGATGACAGAGCCCGGTGTAATAACCGAGGTTTTGCAAGACGCCGTAAAAGAGAAAGGCTTGTTTTATCCGCCCGATCCAAGCAGCAGGGGCAGTTGTTTTATTGGTGGCAATATTTCGGCGAATAGCGGCGGACCAAAAGCGGTTAAGTATGGTGTTGTAAAAGATTATGTACTTAATCTGCAAGTGGTTTTGCCTACCGGAGAAATTATTTGGACAGGAGCTAACGTGCTTAAAAATTCTACCGGCTACAACTTAACTCAACTATTGGTGGGAAGTGAGGGTACGTTAGGAATTGTAACCAAGATAGTTTTAAAGCTGATCCCGCTTCCTAAGTTTGACTTACTGATGTTGGTGCCCTTTAGAGACCTTGAAAAAGCAGGTGAAGCTGTAAGCGCCATTTTTAGAGCTGGCTTTACACCAAGTGCCTTGGAACTGGTGGAAGTTGAAGCACTAAGGATCGTGAGCGATTTTGTTGATAATACCACCATCCCAATTGATGATAGTATTGCTGCCCACTTACTAATTGAAGTGGATGGGAATAATATGGATGTTTTGATGGGAGACATGGAAGCCATCAGCGAATTACTAATGGGTATGGGTGCAGAGGATATGCTTTTTGCAGACGATAACCAGCAAAAGGCTGAGCTATGGAAAATGCGCCGCAGGGTTGCCGAAGCAGTGAAGATAGACGGCTATACAATTGAAGAAGATACAGTGGTACCAAGGGCAGAGTTGCCGGCTTTAATACATGGAGTGAAGGAATTGGGCGTTAAGTTCAATTTTAAATCGGTGTGCTACGGTCATGCTGGTGACGGTAACCTGCACATACGAATTAAAAAGGCAGGAACATCTAATAGCCAGGACGACTTAGAAGTGATAGCTGGTATTCGTGCCTTGTTTGAGCTGGTTTATAAACTAGGTGGAACAATCAGCGGTGAACATGGTATCGGCCTTATTCAGAAAAGATACATGGATGTAGTGTTTAACGAAACACAACTAAACCTAATGCGCCAAATAAAAAGAGCGTTTGATCCGAATAATATTTTAAATGCCGGAAAGGTGTTTGATTTAAATTAACGATGAAAACAGAAAAGATGAAACTTGTATTTCAGGGAATATTACTGTTGTTGGCTTCTATCTCTGGTTTTGCACAAGAGGAAAAAGAAGAAGAACCTAAACATAGCTTTAAAAAAGAAAACATTTTTGTTGGAGGAGGAATAGGGCTAGGCGTTGGCGGCTTTAGTGGCGGTTTTAACATCGGCGCTAACCCAGAAGTCGGTTATAGTATTGCTAACTGGATAGATGCTGGTATATCTACCAACATAAACTACTTTTCTTACAGGGCTGAAGTAAACAATGGGATAAGGCAGAGAAGCACTAATTATGGTGTTGGTGTATTTACAAGGATTTACCCTTTTCGGGGCTTTTTCTTACAAGTCTTACCAGAATACAACTGGATAAACACTAATTTAAAAGATGAACGACAGTTTGGAAGTGGCGAAACCTTGAAAATAAAACAGGAAGCACCAAGTTTTTTATTAGGAGCTGGTTATGGTTCGCGTATGATTGGTGACATGAATTTTTTTACTGTAATAATGGTTGACATGGGTAATAACAGTAATTCACCTTACATAGATACTTACGGAAGTAAGCTTCCTATTTTACGAACCGGCTTTAACTTTTATCTTAAACCAAAGCGTCGATAACCTGTTGAGGATTTTCATAAACAGAAATTCTCTGTTGCCAGTCCTCATATAAAAACTTGTTGTCCTGCATCTGCCTTATGTGTTGGAAGAGAAGATCATAAAATCCTGCTGAGTTCAGCAGGATTATTTTTTTATTATGGATGTTTAAAGTGTTCCAAGTAAGCATTTCAAACATCTCATCAAGCGTTCCGTAACCACCAGGTAGAATAATTGCAGCATCACACAAGTCATACATAATCTTTTTACGGCTATGCATGTCAGCCACAATTTGCAAATCAGTTATTCCGGTATGCTGATGCTCCCACCCAATTAGCACTTCAGGTATTACTCCCATAACCTCGCCGCCGTTATGCATTACGGCATCAGCAACAGCTCCCATTAATCCCTTCTTGCCGCCTCCATAAATTAGGGTGATTCCATTCTTGCCCATAAACTCACCTAGCTCTGTTGCATGTTGTTGGTATACGGGATTTATACCTGACTGCGAGCCACAAAAAACTGCTAACCTTTTGAATTGCATTGTAGTGCTTTTTAACTAATCGCAATATTAGGTCATTATTTTTTACTACTTTCCGCCCTTAAAACTCGTAACGAAAATATAATAATTGCTATGTCTTCTACCTTGTTATTTTCATTTGTGATCGGGTACTTTCTATTGTTATTAGCGGTTGCATGGTATACAAGCCGCAACAGTAACAACGATACTTTTTTTATAGGTAACCGTAACAGCAATTGGATGCTTGTTGCTTTTGGTATGGTTGGAACCTCTCTCAGCGGTGTAACTTTCGTTAGCGTTCCCGGCACTGTTGGTACAGCAGGCTTTAGCTATTTCCAGGTAGTTATTGGCTACATTATTGGGTACTTTGTTGTTGCTTTTGTGCTGCTTCCGTTGTACTATAAAATGAACCTTACCTCCATTTATAATTATCTGCTCCAGCGGTTTGGAATGTCAGCTTATAAAACAGGTGCTTTATTCTTTATAATCTCAAGAACATTTGGCGCTACTGCAAGGCTTTATCTTGTTATAAATGTCTTGCAGATATTCATACTCGAAAGAATGAATGTTCCTTTCGAAGTAACGACGTTCGTAATCCTGTTAATGATCTTGCTGTATACTTTTGAAGGCGGCGTAAGAACGATTGTATTCACCGATACTTTGCAAACCTCCTTCATGTTAATAGGATTGATTGTATGCCTCGGCTATATCATGAGCCAATTGGACCTATCCCTTGGCCAAACAATGACAACGCTTGCAGACAATGGTTATGCTAAGCTCTTTAATACCGATGTAAAAAGCGGCGACTTCTTTCTTAAATCCATTCTAGGTGGAGCATTTATAACTATAGCCATGACCGGTCTTGACCAGGAAATGATGCAAAAAAATATTAGCGTCCGCACGCTAAAAGACTCGCAGAAAAACATGATGACGTTAAGTATACTGCAAGCTGTTGTTGTATTTATATTCCTCATGCTTGGTGGCCTGTTATACTTATACGCCATCGATAAAGGCGCTGCCTTTTCGCCTGATCACAAACAATTTATTTTCGACAACCAAAATATTATTGGCGACAACCTGTTTCCACAAATAGCTTTCAATTACCTTCCTCCTATCATTGGCGTTATTTTTATTATCGGTTTAATATCTGCCCTGTTTCCAAGTGCTGATGGAGCGCTAACAGCATTAACATCTTCCTTCTGCATAGATATAATAGGGCTGAAAAGAAAAGAACACTGGAGTGAAGCAAAAAGAAAGAAAGTTAGGTTAACCGTTCACTTTACACTCGCCTTTATATTTTTTCTTTGTGTATTAATCTTCAAACAGATCAACGATAAATCAATCATCGGTATCATCTTAAAATTAGCCGGTTATACCTACGGCCCATTACTTGGTTTGTTTGCTTTTGGCATTCTCACTAAAAGAAGATTGGGCGAAAATATTTCCATTCCAATTATCTGTTTAGTTGCTCCTGCCATCTGCTACATCATTAGTGAGAACGCTACCAAATGGTTTAGCGGCTACCAGATAGGTGTAGAGTTACTAATCTTAAACGGCCTCATCACCTTTATTGGTTTATGGCTTGTATCATCTAATACAAAAGGTCACATACCAACAAGTATTGCCGAGGAATCAACCGACAAAAGAGGCCATCATTAACAAGTGAACTATTAATAAAAAAGGTGCTGTCACAGGCACCTTTTTTATTACCAGGCGTAATGTTATTTTCTTTGTTACCAACAGATGTCTTCCATAGCAGCATCGTTGTGTCACTCACTTGTACTTATATATTTTCATTGCATCAGCTTATAACATCTATGGAGGTTTGTAAGTTTTGAAAACTATAACAAGCGTTGTAATTAAATCTAAAGACGCGGATGGGTTTGCCCTCGAAGTGATTGCGACGCAACGATGCCGCTATGGAAAACTAATGCCGGTATCCAAAAAAATACAGCTAAGAACACTGCATTGTAATTCCAAAAGTTTCGTTGTGCTTCCTCCTTTTTCATTTGATTTTTGATTAACTCTTATCTTTATCGCATGAAGAGAAGTGTTTTTTGTGTGTTGGTAATGTTACTGATCACGTCGGCTGCACATGCTAAGAAAATTTTTGATTTTAATCCCGTTTGCCAGCAAGCTTATAACGAAATAGTAAAACTTAGAATTGAACCAGGCAAGGCACTTATAGCAAAGGCAAGGCAACAAAACCCTGATAATCTTATACCTGAATTACTGGAGGGTTACATTGATTTTTTTGTACTGTTTTTTAATGAAGACCCCCAGGAATATGCTGCGCGAAAAGACAACTTTGGTAGGCGCATAGCAGCCTTTGAACAAGGCCCACAGAACTCGCCCTTTTCAAGGTATTGCCGGGCAGTAACCTACCTGCAGCGAGCATCAGTAAAAATCAAATTTGGTGAACGTTATGGCGCAGGTTTCGACTTTAAAAAAGCAAACTCGTTTATAAAAGATAACCAGGCGAAGTACCCAAACTTCCAGCCTAATAATATGATTGCAGGACCGATACAGGTTGCAATTGGAACAGTGCCGCAAGGCTACAAGTGGATCACGAGCTTGTTGGGATTGAAGGGATCTATCTCAACCGGTATGCAGGTAATGCGCAACTTTTTAAACAGTAACGATGCGTATGCAAAGCTGTTCGCCAACGAAGCCATCTTCTATTATTCGTACCTTACTTTCTACATTCAAAACAAACCCGATGAAGTCTTCAAGCTAATACAAACGAAGAAACTTGACTTGGTGAACAATCATTTATTTACTTACCTCGCCAGCAACTTGGCCATAAATAGCAAACAAAGCAAAGCTGCAGAAAGCATTATTTTAAACAGGAACAAATCGGCTGAGTACATGGCAACTCCTGTCTGGGATTTTGAAATAGGCTACGCTAAAATTCATCACCTCGAACTTGATGAAGCTATTACTTACTTTAATCGTTTTACCACCGACTTTAAAGGCAATTTTTATTTAAAGGATGCTTTGCAAAAAATGAGCTGGGCTTACTATTTAAAAGGCGATACTGCCAACGCAGAAAAATACAGGCAGCTTACTTTAAGACGCGGCAACACCGATTCTGATGCAGATAAAAAAGCTTACAAAGATGCAAAAGCGAAGCTATGGTCACCACCAATATTACTGAAAGCAAGGCTATTAAATGATGGTGGATTTAATCGAGAAGCACTGGAAATGCTGGCCCAAAAGTCGGTAAAAGATTTTCCAAAACCAGAAGAAGCACTCGACTTTTCATACCGTTTAGCTCGTATAAATGATGATCTTGGAAGAGATGATGAGGCTATCAATTTCTACCAAACAACCATAAACCTTGGTAAAGCCAGGCAGGAATATTATGCCGCACGTGCAGCCCTGCAATTAGGAATAATTTACGAACAACGCGGCCAAAAAGCACAGGCAATAAAATACTTCCAGCAGTGTATAGACATGGAAGACCATGAATACAAAGACTCGCTTGACCAACGTGCTAAATCAGGGATAGCACGCTGTAAGGGTGAGTAGAATTTGGTAGCCAGCATTAGTCCTCCTGGCAGCATCGTTGCATCGCACTCTTGTACTATAAATCATGCCTGAGCGCCCTTACCTAATCAACCTAATCTTGGTCAGCTTATTATACTCGCACCTAACAAAAGTTATTGCATAAGGGACATCAGCCGGTTGGGTGCCGAGCGAAGGCGAAGGCATTCCGAAACCAGCGTAGCGGTTTCGGAAACAAGCGGGTGGAGTCCCGTTGCAATAACAAGCCATGCGGCTTGAGCTAAAACTGCTAGCACTACGAGTTCAAGGTTCACCGTCACGGGCTTCTAAAACCAAGGTAGGCTAAAATAAAAACGAGAAAGACGCACCTCCACCCATAGGTCACCAAAGCTCAACAGTTGAACGGAGCGTCGCAACAAAAGACCAATCAAACATTCCCCGCTCGTAAAATAAAAATCTTCCAAGTTTTTCCACATACCCACACTTGCTTATAACTACATTCCTTATCCTGCTATCTTTACTTCATGTTACGGAAGTTAGTGATTCAGAATTACGCGATCATCGATGAAATTGCAATAGATTTTGCATCGAGCCTAAGTGTAATTACCGGTGAAACAGGTGCAGGAAAAAGTATATTAATGGGTGCCCTCAGCCTTATTTTAGGTGAGCGAGTGGACACAGCCGTTTTACAAAACAGGGACAAGAAATGTTTTGTAGAAGGCATTTTTAGTGTTGATGCAAAACAGCACGTAAAAGATTTTTTAGAAGACAACAACCTTGACTTTGAAGCTGAACTTGTAATTCGCAGAGAGATTGCGCCTAACGGGAAATCAAGGGCTTTTATAAATGATACTCCTGCCAATTTGCTTCAACTAAAAGAACTTGCGTCACTGCTGGTTGACCTTCACCAGCAGTTTGATACACTCGAACTTGGCGACAGTGATTTTCAGAGAGAAGTTCTAGACGCGCTTGCGCAAAACAATGAGCTGCTAACGGAATATCAATCGTACTACAAGCAGTGGCAGCGCAAGCTTAAAGAACTTGAGCAACTGCAGCAACAAAAAGAAACTTTCAGCAAAGAATACGATTATCACCAGTTCATGTTTACGGAACTGGAGCAGCTGAACCTGGCGGAAAATGAATTGGAGGACCTGGAGACTGAATTGAAAATGCTAACCAATTCGGAAGAAATTAAAACGGCGCTAACTAAAGTTTACTTCGACCTGAATGAAAGTGAACAGCCCCTCGTGCAGCAGTTGAAAAGCTTATCGAACCAGTTGGGCGCATTTGCTGAGTTCCACCATGACATTCCTACAATAGTTGAAAGATTAAAAAGCTCGCAAATAGAACTGCAGGACATTGCTGATGAAGTTGATAGGTTGAATAACCACGTAAACTTCGACCAGGAGAAGATCGAACAAGTGAATGAAAGACTTTCTTCAGGTTATAAATTACTGAAGAAGCACGGCGTTAAAACAACTACTGAATTACTTTCAATACAAGCCGAACTCGAAAGAAAACTGCAAAGCGTTTTAGAGATCGATGAAACTATTATTGCATCACAGCAACAAGTAAACGACTTACATAGCAAGGCTGTAAAGGTTGCTGAAAAAATCTCCACAAAGCGCAAAGGTGTAATACCATCTTTCGAGAAAAAAGTAAACGAACTGCTTAACCAGGTGGGCATGCCTAATGCACGATTGAAAGTTCAACTAACAAATACTGTTCTTCATTTATACGGGAATGATACAATCGAATTCCTTTTTGATGGCAACAAAAGCAATCGCTTTGAACCTATAAGAAAAGTGGCTAGTGGCGGTGAATTAAGTCGGTTAATGCTTTGTATTAAATCTTTAGTCGCACAGGTTATTGATCTTCCCACTTTAATTTTTGATGAAATCGATACTGGTATCTCCGGGGAAGCAGCCAAACAAGTAGGCATCATCATGAAGCAACTTGCGCTGCAGCGACAGGTTATTTGCATAACGCACCAGCCGCAAATTGCAGGTAAGGCAAGTGCCCACTACTTTGTGTATAAAGAAATTAAAGGAGACAGCATTAAAACGAACATCCGGCAGCTTACACACGATGAAAGAATTGTATCAATTGCACAAATGCTTAGCGGAGAAAAGCCTACTGCTGCAGCTTTGGAAAATGCAAGAGAGATGGTAAGCAACTAAAATTTTAATAACCGATGTTGTCGGTTGTTTGTTTTTTTCTTCCCATAATTAAAAACATGATTGCCCCGATAAATGGGACAAATAAAATAATTAGCGACCACATTAGTTTGTCTGTGCCTTCGTAATTACTTCTTACAAGTTTAATTAGAGCAATTACAAGAAGCGCAAGAGGTAAAATGAATAAGAGCGACCATAAAATCAGTGAGAAACTCGGAGAAAGCAATTCCATGTTTAGGGGTTTGTAAAGCAATGTACAAAATAAGAGGCTCCTTTAAAACAAGCTTGTTTAGCAACGTAAAAACATAATGAAGAATACACCGCATTGGCAGCTTCTTGTTATCCTCTATTTTTTAATGGTTGCAATTCCTGTTTACCTGGTGCATATTAAACTTAAAAACAGGGCTTACGCTAATCGTACTTTTATCAATCTCCTCATTTATTTTGCCGGCCTTTTAGGTAGCGCCTTAATCCTACACACCATTTGTATGTGGCTTTACTTTACATTCTTTTTTACAGTTAAAAGCTGAATAACTATTTTTACTCCTCGGTTATCAAAAGTCAAAACCAACAAACATGTCATATAACTTATTGAAGGGAAAAAAAGGGATCATCTTTGGTGCTTTAAACGACCAATCGATTGCATGGAAAGTAGCACAGAAATGTTACGAAGAAGGTGCCCAGATAGTTCTTACCAATGCGCCGATAGCACTACGCATGGGCGAAATAAATAAGCTTGCTGAAGAATGCGGAAATGCTCCCGTTATTCCTGCTGATGTTACCAGTAACGATGACTTAAAAAACCTTGTGGCAAAAAGTGTAGAGCATTTTGGCGGCAAGATCGATTTCATTTTGCACAGCGTTGGTATGAGTATGAACATGCGGAAGAACAACCACTACACTTCACTTAATTACGATTTCACTCATAAGACTTACGATATCTCTGCAATGAGCCTCCACCGCGTTTTGCAGATCGCTTACCAAACCGATGCTATTTCAGAGTGGGGAAGCGTGGTTGCCCTTACCTACATTGCTGCACAACGTGTGTTTCCCGACTATAACGAAATGGCCGATGCAAAATCTTTGCTGGAAAGTATTAGCCGAAGCTTCGGTTATCAGTATGGTATAAAGAACAAAGTGCGTATCAACACCGTTAGCCAGTCACCTACCCGCACTACTGCAGGTAGCGGCGTTAAAGGCTTCGACGGCTTTATTTCTTTTGCCGAAAAAATGAGCCCCCTTGGCAATGCCACTGCCGAAGATTGCGCTAACTATTGCGTTACCCTTTTCAGCGATCTTACCAGAATGGTTACCATGCAAAACCTTTTTCACGATGGTGGATTTAGCTTTACCGGTGTTACCGCCGAAGTTATTGAGCAAATGGAAAAGCAATAAGAAAATTCTTTTGGACCAGGGTTTAGAATAACTATTAAACATCCGTTGCGTCGCACTCTTGTACCTTAGAATGCGACGCAACTTTTTTTAAAGATGTACCGATTAGAGCAATCCGATCGCAGCAATCTCGTCTCGAATTACAACTAAACATTTACTTCAACTACACAACATGCAGTGGTTTGATTATTTCGGGTACTTCGGTTCGTTCCTTACTTCTATCACTTTTGTGCCGCAAGTATATAAAGCATGGAAATCTAAAAGTGTGGGAGACCTTAGTACCTGGACAGTACTAATTGTGGTGCTTAGCGCAAGTGTATGGTTAGTGTATGGAATAGCAATAGCAAGCGGACCAGTTATGATTGCAAACAGCGTTGTCTTACTAATGGCCCTGCTATTACTCTATTTCAAGTTTAGCTTCAAAAGCTAGCAGCAGCATTACGTACTGCTGTACAAGTGAGTGACACAACGATGCTGAAAAGAGTACTAATGACGGTAAACAAAATAAAAAGACCATCCAAAAAATTGGATGGTCTTTTTTTATAAGGCTGCCTCAAAAGCCCTCTTAGGGGTTGGGCTTAATACTCGTCTTCGTTAAACATGAAGTCGTCCTGGCTTGGGTAATCAGGCCAAATATCTTCAATACTTTCGTACACTTCACCTTCGTCATCCAGTTCCTGCAGGTTCTCTACTACCTCAATCGGCGCACCTGAACGAATAGAATAATCGATCAGCTCGTCTTTGGTAGCCGGCCAGGGTGCTTCTTCTAAATAGCTTGCTAATTCAAGTGTCCAAAACATTTTTCGCCGTTTTTAAATTTTTGCAAATGTAGCAGTATAAACGAAATAACCAAATGTGTGTTTTGTAGAACCGCTATTAATTGTAAAAATTATCGTTAATATGATTGGGCTTAACCTGTAAAATGTAGGTTTGCACCTCGAAGTATTGTTTTCAATTGCAATAAATATGCTTACAGCTAAAAATATTCACAAAAGGTACGGCACACTAGAGGTTTTAAAAGGAGTTGATGTAATGATAAATAAGGGAGAGATTGTAAGTATAGTGGGCTCTTCGGGAGCTGGCAAAAGTACTTTGCTGCATATTTTAGGCACTTTAGATAGCGCTGACCAAGGCGAAATTTACCTTAACGACCAGCGGATAGATACTTTACGCAACAAAGCGCTGGCTAAATTTAGAAACACGCATATTGGCTTCGTTTTCCAGTTTCACCATTTATTACCCGAATTTAATGCGCTGGAAAATGTTTGCATACCCGGGTGGATTGCCGGCAAAAACAAAAAAGAGGTAAGTAAACGTGCAGCCGAGTTATTGGAATCTTTAAACCTCGGTGGAAGGATGGATAATAAACCGCAGGAACTGAGCGGCGGAGAACAACAAAGAGTAGCTGTAGCAAGAGCCTTAATTAACCAGCCGCAAATTGTTTTTGCAGATGAGCCAACCGGTAACCTCGACAGTAAAAATGCCATGGAACTTAACGAACTTTTTATGCGACTGCGCAGCGAGTTTGGCCAAACATTTTTAATAGTAACACACAACGAAGAGCTCGCCCAGCTAAGCGACAGGATGATCCACATGAAAGATGGAAAAATAGTTGAGGGTTAGTTTCCCTGTCTGATCAATTCATTTATAGCATTAAGAGGATAATCGGGGCAGGCTCCATTGTAAGAAGCAATTAAAGCGCCGGTAGCGCAAGCAAATTCCAAGGCTTCGTCAGCAGGAGAATTTTGACTATGCTTTGAAAGATAACCAGCTAAGAAAGCATCCCCGCTTCCAACTGTGTCTGCAACCTTTACGGTAAAACCCTTATGATGGCAGATGGTGTTGCCAGTTAAAATAGCAGCACCGTCACCACCTTTGGTGACGATTATTGTTTCAAGGTCAAACTTGTCTTGAAGGCTCTCCAGCATGTAACTTTCATCTCCGGAAAAGCGAAACCAACTGCTCATTAATTCCAACTCTGCAAGGTTTAGTTTAAGTATGTCGGCTGTAGCCAAAAGTTCTTCAACAAAGGGTTTATTATAATGCGGAGGCCGAAGGTTTATATCAAGCACTTTGGTTTTAGCTGCGTTAAGCAGTTTAAATAAAGTTTTCTTTGATTGCTCACTTCTTGCTGCAAGGCTACCAAAAACGAAGAATCGCGCCTCACTTACCAACGCTGCAAGCGCATCTTTCCAGTCAATAAAATCCCACGCTACTGGTTTTACAATGTCGTAAACTACTTCGTGGTTGTCTTGTAATTCTGCAAACACTTTCCCCGTGGCATTGGAACTGTCTACCTGTATAAAATCAGTAGAAACTTGGTAACTTTTCAGGATCGATAAAAGCGAGCGGCCTAATTCATCGGTACCCACCTTGGAAATAATTGCAGGGTTAAGTCCGAGCCTTTTTAAATGATAGGCGACATTCATAGGAGCACCACCGGGCAGTTGCTTTTCTCCTATAATATCAAATAAAGTTTCACCAAAACAAACTATCTGAAACGCAGAAGTACTCATTCCTTACATTTTCAAATCTTCAAATTCTCTAATTTCAAATTACAGCCCCCTCGGCTTCCATGCAATTTCTTCTGCATCAAGCAGGTGGGCAATGTAACGCGCAAGTACAAATAAATAGTCGCTTAAGCGGTTCATGTACTTAATCACCAAGGCATCTACAAATTCATTTTCTTCCTGCAGGTGTACACACAACCGCTCCGCTCGCCGGCAAACACAACGGGCAATATGGGCAGTTGAAACAGCTTGGTGTCCGCCTGGCAAAATAAAATTCTTCATAGCCGGAAGCTCTTCATTCATTTTATCCATTGCCTGCTCCAATCGTATTATATCCTCTTCTTTCAGGTCAGGGATTTTCATCAGCGGTTCCTTCTCAGGGTCGCAGGCAAGTGAAGAACCAACGGTAAAAAGCCTGTCCTGGATTTCTTTTAAGAACAACTGGATCTGGTTCTTACCAACAAGATCGCTAACAAGCCCAATGTAAGAGTTCAACTCGTCCACAGTACCGTAAGTCTCAATGCGAATATGTGCTTTCGAAACCTTCGTTCCACCAAGCAACGAGGTTTTTCCAAGGTCGCCTGTTTTTGTATAAATTTTTGTAGCCATTAAAATAACTTGATTGCAATGAATTGAAAAATTAGGTATCCAACTAAATAACTATCGTCGACATCGTTGTGTAACTCACTTGTACTTTTATTTTTTGTGGGGCTTTGGGTTCTACTTTAATAGTTGTTACCTGCCAAATTTCGGCTTTCTATTACTGTTAAAGATGGCTGAATTGATATAGTTGCAGAGTTAACGCTAAAATGTACAAGGGTGCGACGCAACGGCTGCATAATAGTACTACTTCAGGCCCAGCCCAAAAGATTCTTCAAATTCTTTTACTATGTCAAACTAATGCACAGTAACGTACCCGGAAGTTATGGTATCACTTTCCACCACGCCGTCGCGTAACCTCACCACACGTCTTGCATAACGTGCTATATCTTCTTCGTGGGTAACCAGGATAACGGTGTTACCGCCTTCCTGTATTTTGCCAAATAATTCCATCACTTCAACAGAGGTTTTACTATCCAGGTTTCCTGTAGGTTCGTCGGCTAAAATAATTGCGGGGTTATTTACCAGGGCGCGGGCAATAGCAACACGCTGTATTTGCCCTCCACTTAGTTCATTTGGTTTATGATGGCTCCTATCTGCAAGGCCCACCTTAGCCAGCACTTCCATAGATCGCTCTGTTCTTTCCTTCCTGCCAACCCCTGCATATACCAGAGGCAAGGCCACATTTTCTGCAGCCGAAAGCCTAGGTAAAAGGTTAAACTGCTGAAACACAAACCCTATCTCTTTGTTCCTTACTTCTGCCAGATCGTTGTCGGGCATTTTACTTACATCCTTTCCATTTAAAATATAACGACCGGCAGTCACACTATCGAGACAACCTAAGATGTTCATAAGCGTACTCTTGCCTGAACCTGACGGACCCATGAGGGCGACATATTCATTTTTGAAAATATCGAGATTTATTCCTTTTAAAACGGGGATAGCCTGGCTACCCATAAAATAGCTCTTCTGAATATCTTCTAAATGAATAATGGAATCCATATTGGTGCAGTTTCTGGTAAAATTTATTTTCTAATCACTTTAGGCACCTTAAAAAATTGATCATCGTTGTCAGGAGCATTTAATAGACCTTCTTCCCTGGTTATTGAGCCTTTCACTTTATCGTCGCGTAATATGTTTACTTCGTTGCTCATAAAAATTAGTGGCTCTACACCTGTAGTATCTAATTCATTTAGTTTTTCTATAAAGGAGATCATTTTTGCCAGGTCTTTCTTGATCCCCTCCTTTTCGCCAGGTTTAAAAGAAAGTCTTGCCAGGTGGGCAAGATGGTCGATCATCGCATCATTCACTTCCATAAAATGTAATTAAAACAAAAATAGGTTAATACAAATTGTTTGGAAATAATAGGTTTGAATTTACACTAATTGTAAGAATATCAATGGAGAAGGCATGGCTGTATTATGTGAGGGGATTATGTTGAAAAAGTTAATGATTTATAACAATTAAACCAAAAGCCATTACGGCCGGTCTTATTCCAAATTTTTATTTTATTTTGTCCCCGATTAGGATATTTTTTCCCATAATGAAAACAATACAATACATAGGAAGCATTTTGCGTTTAGCTGTATATCCTTTTTAACCAATTATGAAAGACCAGAAAACCTTTAAGGTTTTTATTGTTGAGGATGACTTGTGGTACAGTTCGATGCTCGAATATTATTTATCGCTTAACCCCGATTATGTAATTCAGAAATTTGATACGGCCAAAGCGTTCCTTAGCAAGATCCACGAAAAACCTGATGTAGTAACTCTCGACTATTCACTTCCTGATATTACGGGCGATAAACTACTTTCCCAGATAAAGGAGATAAGTCCTGACACCAAAGTAATTATAATTAGTGGCCAGGAAGACGTAAAAATTGCCCTTGACCTTCTTAAGAAAGGCGCATACGACTATATAGTAAAAGACGAAGATGCTAAAGAAAGGGTTTGGAACACCATCCAACACCTGCGAGAAAATGTTGATTTGAAGCAACAGATAGAAACACTTAAGGCCGAAGTATCTAAAAAATATGATTTCGATAAAGCAATTATCGGAAACAGCCCAACTATCCAGCGTGTTTTTAGCATGATGGAAAAGGCGGCCAAGGCTAACATCACTGTTTCTATTGCAGGCGAAACCGGAACCGGTAAAGAACTTGTCGCAAAATCTATCCATTATAATTCTCCCCGCAAAAACCAACCTTTTGTTGCTATTAACCTGGCAGCAATTCCAAGAGACCTTTTGGAAAGTGAGCTTTTTGGACATGAAAAAGGCGCTTTTACAGGAGCGGTGGCTCGCCGAATAGGTAAATTTGAAGAAGCTACAAAAGGAACCCTGTTTCTTGATGAGATTGGTGAGATGGATATAAACATGCAAGCTAAACTTCTTCGTGCCCTGCAGGAAAAAGAGATCATGCGTGTAGGAAGCAACGAGGTAGTAAAAATAGATGTGCGAATAATTGTTGCCACTCACCGTAACCTTCTGGAGATGGTAAAAGATGGCACTTTTAGAGAAGATCTTTATTACCGCTTACTGGGTTTGCCCATAAATTTGCCCCCCCTACGCGAAAGAGAGAATGACGTACTAATTATTGCCAAGCATTTTATGGAAGTTTTCTCGAAAGAGAATGGCTTACCAATTAAAAACATAAGCACCGAGGCGAAGAAAAAATTGATGAGCCATGCTTTTCCCGGCAATGTACGTGAATTAAAATCTGTTATAGAGCTGGCCTGTGTTATGGCTGAAGGAAACGAAATTGAGGCCGAACACCTCAACGTGACCTCCCAGAATATTATGAGCGACTTTATGCTTAAGGAAGTGACCCTAAAAGAGTTCACTACTAAATTTATACAGTATTACCTGGACAAATACAATTACGACGTGTTGAAGGTTGCCCGAAAACTAGATGTAGGTAAATCAACCATTTACCGAATGATCCAGAATAAGGAAGTTTTTGTGCATAAAAAATATGCTTACGAAAACAGCTTCATAAATTAATTGCCCGTAGAGAAAAGTGTAGTAATGATAGAGACCCAAACGATAAGCCCACCAATATTTAAAGAATTAGCTAATCTAAAGGTTTTGCTTGCAGAAGACAACGAAGTAAACCAATTGTTAGCTAAAAACATCCTTCAACACTGGGGAGTTCAATCTAAAACCGCTACCACAGGTAACCAGGTTTTGGACCTTATGAACCAGGAAGATTTCGACATCGTGCTAATGGATATACAAATGCCGGAGAAAAGTGGCATTGAAGCAGCATTTGAAATAAGACACCTTGCAGACCCACGAAAAAAGAACATACCAATTATTGCGCTCACTGCTAATGCACTGAAAGGGGAAGAAAAAAAATACATAGCAGTTGGCATCGATGATTTTCTTACCAAACCTTTTAAGCAAGAAGACTTATACGAAGTAATTATTAACGTGATGAATAGCAGGAAAGAATATTGCAGTAACACAATGGAAAACTTTGAATTACACCAAAAAGGAATTGCGTTAATGGAAAAGCTTTATGACCTTTCCTACATTAAAGATTTAGCCGGAAACAACCCTGCTTTTATTGAAAGTCTCATAAAAATTTTTATTGAAACCACCCCTGGCGACAGTACAGAAATGGTGAAGTTGTGTAATGAGAAAAAGTGGGAAGACGTAAGCAAAATGGCGCATAAATTAAAATCAACTATTGACAGCTTGCGATTAGATGCAATTAAAGATGACATCAGAACCATTGAGGCCGATGCAAAAAGCAAAGTAAACCTCGACCAGGTTATAAAATTGGTTGCAAAAGTAGATCGAATAATAGCCGATACTACTTTACAGCTTAAGCAAGATTTTAACTTGTAAAAAGGACTGGAAAAATTTTGGGCCCAGGCCTATTGCTACTATGTAGCATGGTTGCGTCGCACTCTTGTACAGTTTGTGCTTTACGCACCACTCCAGCTTAAGAAACCAATACTTTGGGCACCATAATGATTTACAGCACAAGAGTGCGACGCAACGAAAGCTTAATCGCTATTACTTGCCAGGCCCAAAAGAAAAATAAAACATTTCGACTCTCCTAAATGCCACTCTCGTAGTGGCTTTTCTATTTTTTCGCCTGCTCCTAATTATGCTGGAATGGTTTTTTTCGCCGAAATGTAGAAATAGGTATATGAAAAAGTTTATAACAATCCTGAAATTATCTATAGTGCTACCAGCCATTATGCTGGCAGCCAGTTGCGGGCCGAACGACGATAAAGGAGGCATGGATACTGAAAATAGCCAAGGAGAAGGTGCATTGGATACGTCCCGACAAACACCCGCCGAAGGTGGACGGGTGGACACATCAACAACAGGTACCGGAAGGGGAGAAATTCAGTAAAAGTAAGGCACTTAAGAAAGACAATTGTTCAAAAAAGTCTACACTTAAGTAGTGCTTCGCTTGTACCCAAAGTATTAAAAATGTAAATAAAAGTATATGAATACCAATTCATCAACAGGTGGAAAGTTATCGGTTAACGTAGGCAAGCTTGAAAGAGTAGCTTCTATTCTTGCAGGCACCGCGCTATTGATCCAAGGATTGAAAAAAGGGCCGAGTGAAAACAAATTTAAAATACCGGCGTTAGTAGGCGGCGGCTATTTAATATACAGGGGATCAACAGGGCATTGTGACTTGTATGGTCTTGCAGGTAAGAAAAAGTTGCCGGATACCGTTAAGAATATAAACATCCACCACAAGATTACAGTTAACCGTCCACGTGCTGAAGTGTATGCTTTTTGGAGAGAACTAAGCAATCTGCCACTGTTTATGGAACACCTGAAAAAAGTAACAGTGCTCGACGAAAAGCGTTCGCATTGGGAGGCTAAAATACCGGCAGGATTGGGAACAATTGAATGGGATGCAGAGATAGTAAAAGAGATACCGGACGAATTAATAGGATGGAACTCTTTACCAGGTGCAACCATCCATAACGCAGGCAAAGTTGAGTTTAGGGATGCTGGCGAAAATGGTACAGAACTAAATGTAGTTATTACCTACCGTGCTCCTTTTGGTGATGTAGGGGAAGGCATTGCGTCACTGTTTAACCCAATGTTCGACAAAATGATAGTTAAAGACGTTCAACAATTTAAAAGATATATAGAAACAGGTGAAAATGTGGTGAACCCGAACGTGGTGTAATACTGTTTCGTAGCTAGAGTTTAGTTGCCTGTTTGTATAGCAGGAACTAAACTCTTTTTTTGTTCTTTACTTTCCTGTATTGGTTATTGGCTTACAAGCTATTTAAATAGTGTAGTTTGCTATTATTAAATGCCTAGTATCCCTATTGTTTCTCCCTCGTACATTGTAGGTGTAGGTTTTATCGAAGTCTATTAGCTGGCAAGCTTCCACGTTATATAATTCACGAATAAAAGGCGTTTCCTTAATTACCATCATCCATTTGGCGGGCAAAGTCAATAATACATTTCTTAATCGTACCTGGTCTTGGCGGGTAAATGCATTCTGGTCGTATTCTGAAAATTCGCTGTCATAGGGAGGGTCGAGGAAGATGAAATCGCTTGCAGCAGGCTTTGTTTCCAATAAAAATTCCTCGAAGTCCAAGTTGGTAAAACTGCTGTTCGCAAAAAGGCTTTGCACCTCTCCTGCAAATAACTTATCAACCTTTAAAGCAAAATTCTTTTTGTTATAAGCAATTCCCCCGTAAGGGATATTAAAGCCGCCCTTGCTGTTGTACCTAAACATCGACGCATAACAAAACTCCCTTACATAATACCAATTGGCCGCCTTCTTTTCTACACTCATCAGGATCTTACCTTTTGCCACATCATTAGTTAATGAACGAAGGAAAAGATATAGGCCGCTTTTAATTCCTGTCTCTATATGCTGGTGCAACTCAAGATGAGTAAAAGGCCTTTTCCCCCTTTTACTTATCGACGTTACACGGCTAAACTTATCTGCCAGTGATTTTACCAGTACTGCTTTAAACTTTGCTGCATATAAGATGAAATGTTCTTCTATAAAAAAATATCCGCCTTGCAATTTGTCGAAAACAAGTTGTTCAAGAAGCTTATAAATTTCGTGTCGCTGTTGCCCTTCAAGAATTACATTTTCAAAAATAGGTATGAGCACTCCACTAAGATCGTTTGCAAATCTTCCTGCATCATTCCATGCTTTTACATAGTCCAGCAATTGCTTTTTAAACTCACTGCTTTTTAATAACGAATAAAAAGTAACCAGGTCTTTGCTTTTATCATTTAAAAAAGCTTTACCCGAAGGCTGATGAGCAAAGAATACTCCTCCGCCACCGAAAAAAGGCTCGTAGTAATTATTGAAGGCAGGAATATATGTAGAAAAGGTCCTATACTCTCTGTACTTACCACCAGTCCATTTGATAAGTGGCCTGATTTTTAGTAACTTATCCTCTTGCCGAGACACTTGCCTTATATTTTGTACCATGTAGTTGCTGATACTGCAATTTATATAAGTATACTTTTGCAGCGTAAAATATTATAAAACAACCGAACACCCGCATTCGTAATAGATTACACCAGTTACACTTTTTTTTACATGAAAAATATTTTGAAAGATTACGCTGCATTCGTTAGAATTAATAGGATAAAGGAATTTGTAACCAGTGAAATTGCAACGATCATTTCATATAATGTTCCACTTATGGAGTTTCTCAGGCACGTTCCTGAAGAGCAACTAAAACAAACAAGTGAAGCATCACTGGTAAGATTTCTTGAAGGCATTGAAAATGAAACAATCCTTTCCGACACTGATAAAAATCTCGATAATTATAAGAACAACGGCATGCCTGGTATACCACGTACAGCAGCTACTATCATCGATCTCCTATTAATTTATTCTGCCCAAAAGATCTCCTTTCAGCAATTTATTAAAGACTATACTACAGATGTAACTAAGGCTGTAGAAGTAATGCAGGCAATAGAGGTGTTGTACAAGCAAATACAGGAAAAAGCAGTAAAAGTTCTAGAGACAATAAAGGAAGAAGAACAGTCTTTAAGAATAGAGAGTGAAGAAAACTTCAAAGACCTCTTTGATAATGCCGGCGATCTGGTACAAATAGTAGCCCAGGACGGAACGATAATATTAGTGAATAAAAAGTGGCAGGAAGTGATGGGTTATTGCATGGATGAGCTAAAAGAAGAATCGATATACAACTTTATAAAAAAATCTGAAAAAGAAAGTTTTATTCAACAACGCGATAGGATAATTAACCAAACTTCTGTTACCAACGAACTTAAAACTTCTTTGGTAACAAAGACTGGTAAGGTAATAATGGTAGAAGGCTACGCTACTGTAAAAAAGAAAGACGGAAATACTGTTTACACCACCGGCATTTTAAGAGATGTTACAGAAAGGATTCAGCAGGAAAACCAGCTGCGCTACATTAACGAACAACTTATTGAAAGGGAAGAATATGCAAGGCAGCTAATCTACAACGCCCCAGATGCAGTAATAGTTATTGATGCTAATAATATCATTCGACTCTGGAACCCTAAAGCAGAAGCGATATTCGGTTGGACTGTAGAAGAAGCGACAGGCATGTCTTTAAGCGACACTATTATTCCTCTTGCAACCCGTGAAGGACACCGCATGGGAATGAAAAGATTACTGGAAACGGGTAAACCAAGAATATTAAATAAGACCATCGATCTTATTGCACAACATAAATCTGGCAGGCAGTTTCCCATCTCCCTAACTGTCTCTCAATCGAAACACTTAGGCGAGATCGTTTTCATTTCGTTTTTAAGAGACAACACTACCCAAAAGCAAAACGAGCTTGAAATTGAAAACAAAAGAAAGCAGCTTGAAAAAACAAATGAAGAGCTCGAGCAATTTGCATGGCTCACCTCGCACGACTTAAAAGAACCGCTTCGTAAGATCTTAACCTTTAGCGATGCCCTAATAAAAAAGCACGAGGGCAACGTTCCTGAGTCTACTTTTCAGTACATACAAAAAATTCACTCCTCGGCGTTTCGAATGAACAACCTTATTGAGGCGATTCTTATGTACAGCAATGTTGATGATACAGCCGAATTATTTGTAGAATGCGACCTCAACACAGTATTAGCCGATGTGATAGATGACCTTGAATTAATGATTGAAAACAAACGCGCAACAATTAAAACAACTAACCTTCCTGTTATTAATGCTATCCCTATACAAATGCAGCAGTTATTTCAAAACCTCGTTACAAATGCATTAAAATATTCAAAAGTCGATGTGCCTCCTGCAATTACCATTACCTGCGATCGGATGGCGAACGACTACTCCATTGTTGTTACTGATAATGGAATTGGTTTTGAAAAAGCCTACACCGAAAAGATCTTCCATGTATTTCAGCGGTTGCTAAACAACAAAGCTTATGAAGGCACCGGCATTGGTCTTGCGCTTTGTAAAAAAATAATGGAGAACCACAGAGGCTCAATTCATGCTGAGAGCGAACCCGGGGAAGGCTCGAAGTTCTTTATCATGCTTCCTGCAACTCAATAATTTTTTTTCTTTTTTTACAGCATTTAATCATCCTTCAACATCGTTGTGTCACTCACTTGTACTTGTAAACCGCTATTCGACTGAAGTGTAAAGTGTCAAAGAGAACTAGCGTCGACCAGTTTTACATTTTACATTTTACATTTTGCAGCATAACATAGGAAAAGCAAAATAGTAGCACAACCGATGAACGGATTGCGACGCAACGATGCTCAACCAGGGATATAAGGCTGGTACCAACACTAAGTATTAATTATTCAAGAAGCTTAATGCCTGTTTGGGTAAACTCTATTAATTTTTGCTTGTATAAATTACCCGTAGCCATTTTAAAAGACTTCTTGCTCATTGAAAAGAAGCTGTAAATATCATCGGGATTTGACTTGTCGTTGTAAGGTAAGTAGCCGTTGTTTTGTTGCAGCAGTTGTAAGATTTTACCGGCTTCACCACCAACACGTTCATAACCCATTTTTCCAAGCGCAACATCAATCTTATTTTCCTCGCGAATAGTTTTTATGTAACCACGCATTTTATCCCCTTCAGTTATCTCCCTAAAAATGTCGCTAAAGTGCAATACGCCGGTGTGTTGGTTATTGATGATAACCACATAGCCAATATCTGTTCTTCGGTAAACAACAAGGTCTACTTCATCTTTTTCCTTTACAGTCAGTTCGTCGTTACTTAAGAAAGGTTCTATCTTTTCGGTGGCAGCAATCCTGTTGGTTTGCTCGTCTAAATATATTTTTACAAGGTACTCTGCGCCTTCACGCATTATGCTTAGCTGCTTGCTTTTGGGCACAAAAAGATCCTTCATTAAACCCATATCAAGGAATGCACCTTGAGGCGTAACTGTTACTGCTCTTAGCTTTACTATATCGCCCATTACACCTAACGGTTCCTGAGTAGTTGCGATGATGCGGCCCTCAGAGTCATGGTAAATAAAAACCTTTAAGTCGTCGCCTTCTTTCACTCCTTCGGGAACAAAACGTTTTGGCAGCAAGATTCCTTCTGCACCATCATCCAGGTAAACACCTATCTCTACTAATCTTAGTACCTTTAAATTGTTGTATTCTCCTACCCTAACCATAGCAATATTTTGTGGATGCAAAAGTATATAAAAGCCCTCTTGAGGCTGTTTTTAATTCCTATAAACAACTATGCCTTTTACAGGTACAGTAATTTTTACATTAAAGCGGATGAAACAATTACTCGCGATACTACTTTATTGTCTTGCATTTAGCGGTGTTCCCGCTCAAACGCCTGATGTTTTATACGGACCGCTTTTTACCGAGGTGCAGCTAAAGAAAGTTTTTGGTGACAACAAAACGTTTGTAGATGCACTGCCGAAAGAGAAGCCTTCGGTAATACTCCAAAATTATTTGCAGCAGAAAAACCTGCAGCAGGATTCATTTAACGTGAAGCGGTTTGTAGAGCAGTATTTTATCCTTCCGAAAGAAGCGGAAGTTAAGTCCGTTGCAAACTCCCTCACACTTGTTGAACACCTAAATAGTTTATGGAAGGTTTTAGGCAGGAAGGCCGATGTAAAGCAGGCTTATAGCAGCTTATTGCCTCTTCCTAATCCCTACATAGTTCCCGGGGGACGCTTTAGAGAGATTTATTATTGGGATAGCTATTTTACCCTGCTTGGGCTTAGTGTAAGTAACCGTTACAACATTATGGAGAGCATGGTGAGTAATTTCGCTTATCTCATTAATACCTACGGCCACATTCCTAATGGGAATAGAAATTATTATTTAAGCAGGTCCCAACCGCCCTATTTTGCCCTAATGGTTCAACTGTTGCAGGAAACTGATGAAAGCAAAGCGATTTACAAGAAATATTTACCTGCCATGGAAAAGGAGTACACCTTTTGGATGGATGGGAAAGCAGGTATTAAACCCGGCGAAGCGCACAGAAGGGTTGTATCAATGTCCGATTCTTCAATACTGAACAGGCACTTCGATGATAAGCCACAACCCCGGGAAGAATCGTATTACGAAGACGTGCAAACAGGCTTTGACTATGCCAATACTGATAAACTCGTTTACACTCACTTACGTGCTGGCGCAGAAAGCGGCTGGGATTTTAGCAGCCGCTGGTTCGAAGATACCTTTCACCTCAACACGATTGAAACTGCTAATATCATCCCGGTTGACCTAAATGCTCTTATGTATTCTTACGAAAATATCCTTGCTAAGGCTTACACAAGCATAGGCAATAAGACCAAAGCATCGGCCTTTACTGCATTATCGGAAAAAAGGAAAAAGGCAATCATCAAATACTGTTGGAACGATCAACTGAACTATTTCTTTGATTATGATTTTACTCAGGCAACAACTACTAATAAATGGTCTTTAGCAGGTGTAATGCCTCTTTTTTCGGAGGTGGCCACAAAAGAACAATCTATTGCCGTGCAAGACCATATAGCTACAAAGTTTTTAAAAGATGGTGGCTTGGTCACCACGATTTATAACACTGGGCAGCAATGGGATTCTCCTAATGGCTGGGCACCCTTGCAATACATTGCGGTTAAAGGACTACTTAACTACAACTCACCAAACCTTGCTAAAACCATTGCTGAAAATTGGATGGCCACTAACGAAAGGGTGTTTAAAGCAACGGGTAAAATGATGGAGAAATACAACGTTGAAAACAAGAATCTAAAAAGTGGTGGTGGCGAGTATCCTACGCAAGATGGTTTTGGCTGGACAAACGGCGTTTATTTAAAACTGCATAGTATGTATAGAGCCCGCTAGAGGAGAAGAGGTGAAACCCACTCCAGCTTTTCGAATATCACCCTGATAATTACCGCGATTTCTTTAAACAACTCTTAAATAGCGCAAGATGAGGACAACAACAAGACTTTGAGGGCAATATAGGTAGTAGCTTTAGCGTTCTAAAAACTCAATTATTGAGGATGGATTTAGGACTTTTCTTCTTGCTTTTAAAGCTTCAGCCGCTTTGCTTTCTAGGACTGAAAGTAATATTACTATTAAAATATGCACTGTTTGTAAGGTATAATACGCCGGATTGGAAAGCCCAGCACATCATCTTCTTTCCGCCAAAGGAAATTTATCAAAATACCTGTCAGCAAAGTATAAAGGTTAAGAAAGCACAAAACACTTTAAGCTTCCTATTTATAGTATTTGTGTTTGCTGTTTTTGTAATAAGAAGCTTTTCCTGAGAAGAGGAGGTAATCCATTTATTTCTAACCAGTTCTAAAATTCAAATATTATTTTTAATCTATATTTAATTAACTCTTTCTTAATTGCCTCATACGCAACCTAACGTTCTGCTTTTCAGTCACATACTAAAGCTATTCCTTAAAATCAACAAAACCGTGAATTAAGGTTCTTTAAGGAAGAAAAAAAGAGGGCTCGCTGGTGTATATTTGCATAGTCAATTAAGACAAACTCCTACATATATTTTCCATATACAAAGGCGGCTTTTAGAAATAAAGATTACTCATTGTTAACCTAAAATGACATCTCAAAGTATGACTAAAAAAATCCTTGTTGCATCAGTTCTTCTTGGTTCTATAGCTTTTACAGCATTCAAAAATTCATCAAAGTTTTCTCCGTCTAATTTTGCTGCCAGCATTGCCGACATTACTAAGCCTGTTGTTGCAGATTCTGCTGCAAACGCAGTAGTAAGTACTGAACCTGTAAAGGCTACTTTGTACGATTTGTACAACGAAATGGACCTTGGATCAAAAAACCTAAACAAACAAGCTTTTACCCTTGCAGTAAACGGTTACCAAAAATTGAAACTACAGGGAAAGCTAAAGAATGATGATATTTTAACCATAGCAGATTTCAGCCAGAAGAGCACTCAAAAAAGATTGTACATCATCGACATCAAAAAGAAGAAGTTGTTATTTAATTCTGTAGTTGCCCACGGTCGTAACACAGGTTTACTTACAGCAAATTCTTTCAGCAATACAGCCGAAAGCTTTAAAAGCAGCCCTGGGTTTTATGTAACAGCAGAAACTTACAACGGCAAGCACGGTATGTCGCTAAGATTAGACGGCATGGAACGCAACATTAACGACAATGCTCGTGACAGGGCGATTGTAATGCATGGTGCTGATTACACTTCAAACTCTTTTATTAAATCAACTGGTTACTTAGGTCGCAGCTATGGTTGCCCTGCTATCCCGATGAAGTTAACAAACGATGTTATCAAAACCATTCGCAACGGTTCTTGCATGTTCATTTACGCTCCTGATAAAACTTACTTAAAGCAGTCTTCACTTATTTAATTCGTACATTATAATTATAAAGCCCGTTTGGTTAATACCTAAACGGGCTTTATTTTTTAAAAAAATTTTGGTACCGGCTTCAGTATTTCATAGCATCATCGTTGCGTCGCAATCACTTTATCCCCACGTTAGTGGTCGGCAATTACCTGCAGCGGCTTTATCGCGAAACTAAAATGACAGCCTAGGCATACATTATTGTCCGTGCTGTTCTTTAAAAACAAAAGTTCCACTACCAGCAGGGTTTTCAACATAAATGTATTCATGCATCGGCGGAAAAAATCCAACCGGTACCTCACCTAATTTTATATCATCAGACACCGGAGGTTGCTCATGCCGGTAAACAGCTTGGTCAGAATCTACATGTCTTGTTTGACCGTCGATTGGACCACCAACGAAAGTTGCGGTTTTGGTTTGCTTTTCCATGTATTAAAATTAATAATTCTAAAAAGAATATAAGAGCAAATAATTTCAGTTATTGCATCAATGGAACTGAAGGAAAACAGGCACTTAAGCTAGTTAACTGAGAGCCGCGTAAAGGAGATAAAGTACAAGTGAGTGACACAACGATGTTGAAGATAGTACTCTCGTTCACTACCAAAAAAATATTTCCAAATTCTATGTGCAACTCCAGCACATAAAAAAGCCGGAACTAGAGTTCGGGCGTATAATATTACAAGTAAACTATTCTTCTTCAGGCGCGATGCAAAGCCCTAAAAGCTCGGCCTTCTCAATAATGTGAACCTGCATCTCTTCTTCAATCTCTTCACGCTCTGTAGCGGCAGGAAGATCGAGAACGGTGGAGAGCGCATACAAGCGAAACCAGTACTGGTGTGTGCCTTTAAAATATTTTGGACAAGGACCTTCGTAACCAAAACTATGATTATTTGCCAAACCTTCTACAGCACCCTCGGGTATTATCCCCTGCTCGGCTTGTGGCGTATTGGGCGGAATGTTGAAGAGCATCCAATGCGTCCACGGCTTTGGCGTAGCATCAACATCTTCAAATATCAGTACAAGGCTTTTGGTGCCTTCGGGAATGTCTTGAAAATAAAGTGGCGGGCTAATATTAGGACCTAAACAAGTAAACGATTTAGGGATGGGTTCGCCATACTTAAACTCCGGGCTTTTAATTTCCATAAGCTGTTAACTTTTAACCTCGCTTATCAAAAAAATATGCCATAGCTATTTAGCCAGCTCAGCGCACAACTGGATAATATCAAGATTTTCGTAAGTCTCAATAACAAGATCGGCATGCGTTAGTGCAGCGGCAGGATGCGTTCCGGTGATTGCAATACATTTCATATTAGCAGCTTTGGCCGACTTAACGCCATTAAAAGCATCTTCTATAACAAGACATTCTTCTGGTGGCAATCCTAGTTTTTTAGCGGCTTTAATAAAAATGTCCGGTGCCGGTTTTCCATGATCAACTTCTTCGCCAGTAACTAATTCATCAAAGTAGTGTAAGAAATCAACCTGCTGCATTACCAGTTCCATTTTAGCTTTTCTTGAGCTTGTTGCCAACGCTAGTTTCAGGGGAAACTTTTTTAAATGCTTCAAAAATTCTTCGGCAAATGCAAGAGGCTCAATAGGGTTAATGGCTATGTACTCCTGGAAGTACCTCATTTTTTTATGCAAGGTTTCTGTTACTGCATCGCCATCCAAAAGCAATTCGTTTTTTATTACCTCGCTGCTTCTTATCCCTAACAACGGAAAATAATCTTCGTGCGAAAGCCGCCTTCCTTCATCTTCAAAAACTCTTTTCCACGCCTGATAATCTGCTTCGGTTGTAAGAAGCAAAGTTCCATCCATGTCAAAAATGATCCCTTTAAAAGGCAATTCTTCCAAAGTCTCCGGGTGTTGATTTAAAGTATTAGGGCTGTAATTATTTCGCATATTCCTTCAGCTATCGATTGTTGTAAACCTACTTAAAAAATACTACCAACAGGCCATAATAATTATACAAGCAGTAAGCAAATGTAGTTGCGAGAGGCTTATCGTTGAATAGGAACTCTAAATCGCGTTGTATTTTTTTTAATACCAACATTAAGTTTCCATAGCATCATCGTTGCGTCGCAATCACTTTATCAGCATATCTTTTTTCAACTGCCGGGTAATAAACCTTAAATTATTTTCTATGCGAGGTTATGAAGCCCCACACACAATTCTTTTGGGAAGAATCTGAATAGGCGAAGGAGTTTAACCACGCATAAGTGCCTTGCAGCAACGCCCCACTTTATACAAAACCATTTCAGCCACTTTTGAGAAAGAACTTCCACATGTTATAAAAACAATATTTGATTATAGAGAACGAGGTCGGTTACTGCTCTTTTTAAGCCCAACTTATTTTCCTCTTCACGACAGGCATAATATTTTTTAATAATTCATTGCTCTACAATGCAAAGCATAAATATGGCAAGTAAAACATTGAAAGTCGACAACGTAAAAAAGATAGCTGTACTAAGAGCAAATGCAGTTGGAGATTTTGTTGTTACACTTCCTGCTTTACATGCTATAAGGGCTACCTATCCAAATGCTGAAATTGTTTTACTCGGTAAACCCTGGCACAAAGCGTTTCTAGTAAAAGGTCGTACACCAATAGATAGGGTAATTGAAGTGCCGGTAAAAAAAGGAATAAGAAACGAACCAGGCAAACAGAAAGATGAAGCTGAAGTAAATGCATTCTTTGAAAGAATGGCTGAAGAAGAATTTGACGTAGCTATTAATATGCAAGGAAGTGGCGTATCAGCAAACCCTTTCATTAAAAGATTGAATTCAAAGCTTACAGTAGGCCTTGCATCAAATGAAGCAGAAAAGCCTGATCGTTTTGTACCGTACTATTACTACCAAAGTGAGACTATGCGTTTTATTGAAGTAGCCAGTTTAATAGGAGCCGTTGCTAAAGACCTTGAACCAAAGCTAAATATTTTACAAGCAGATGAACAGGAGTTAACGCAGCAGTTGCCTAAAATTGAAAAACCATTCATTGTATTACAGGCCGTTGCTACCGATGTAAGAAGAATGTGGCCAATTGAAAATTTTGCACCGTTAGCTAACCAGCTTAAACAGCAGGGTTTTGAAGTTGTATTTACAGGGTCAGAAGAAGACAAACAAGTGGTTGACGAAATAATAGAGGATATGCAATATCCTGCAATCAACACTTGTGGTACTTTAAGTTTAGGAGGTTTATGTTGCTTACTTTCTAAAGCCGTTATAGTTATATCATCAGACACGGGGCCTTTGCATTTAGCAAGGGCAGTTGACACGCCTACTGTAGGTGTTTATTGGGCACCTAATATAATCAACTGGGGGCCAGTTACAAGATCAATTCATTATCCTGTTGTATCGTGGAATATGCAATGTCCTTTTTGTGGTACTATACCAAACGACCCCTATCCTTTTGAGCCAAGGACCGATTGCGAACACCTGGTATCTTTTGTTAGAGATATAACAGTTCAACAGGTATTACAAGCTGCAGAAACTTTACTGGCTGCAACAAGCAAGGCTAACAACACAACTGTTTTGCAATGACTGTAACAGTTTTTGTAAAAGCACCAAACATAGAATAACAAACGATAACGTATGGAAAAAGGAAGTTCACTAAGAGTATTAACATGGCATATCCACGGAAGCTATTTGTATTACTTAACCCAAGCACCTTGCACCTTTTATCTTCCTACCAAAAACAGTACAGAGGAAGGCTATGGTGGACGTACACCAAGTTTTCCTTGGGGAGACAATGTTGCGAATGTTCCTGCCAAAGATGTGAAAGACCTTGAATTTGATGTGATCGTTTTCCAGTCGAAAAAGAATTACTTACAAGACCAGTACGAGATACTCACCGAAGAACAAAGAGCCTTACCAAAAATTTATTTGGAGCACGACCCTCCACGAGAAGTTCCAACAGATACAAGACATTTAGTAGACGACCCCGAAACTTTGATCGTTCATGTAACGCACTTCAACAATTTGATGTGGGATAACAACCAAAGTCCATCAACGGTTATTGAACATGGTGTTATGGTTGATCCTTCAGTTAAATATACAGGTGAATTGAACAAAGGCATTGTTGTTATAAATGGCATCGTAAAA
>JAQBNN010000232.1 GCA_028288505.1 Segetibacter sp.
ATTTTGTTATTTAGATTAAGTAATTACAATTCGTATCTTCCTAGCAGCAAAGGGTTCGGCTAAAGGTAAAACAACTTTGTATTGCACAACAAAAGTATTCAATGATTGTTAAACCATTAGTGATACCGTACCTATTTTGGGGCTCGCCTGTACAAGTAAATGGCTATAACAGAGAATATTATGTTTGGTGTCCAAGCCGCAAGTAAGGGGTGAAAATCGCCTTTGGTGGAGAAGATGGTTGAAAACCGGTCGGTAAGAATAAACATAGCAGCAGTAATAAAACCTATAGCCATATGTACACCACTGCCTCCCCTAACCTTTCGGCTTGCTACAACTACACCTATTAACGAAAGCAGGATAACAGCGAAAGGAGTAGCATCTCTCCGGTAGCGCTCTACTTTTAATGCATTTAATCCTTCAGAGCCCCGTAACTCTTCCAGTTTTATAAACCTGTCAAGTTCAGGTGTCATTAATTTATCCTTCGAGTATTCATCCCTTTTCAAGTCGAAAGGTTTGAAATTAAAGTTCATCTTCATGGTTGGGGTCATGGTAACTTTTTCGGTCAGGCCATTTATCCAACGTTCTATTACATTCTCTAATATCCATTTATTTGAAGCTGTATCCCACCGGATCGTTTCAGCACGAAGGTTATAATCAACCTTGTTACCTGTGATATGCTGCATAAAAAAGCTATTACCAGTTTTACTGGTGGTATCGTAGTTAACACCGGCATAGCGGAAAGAATCGATGCGGATATAAATATTGGAGCGCTGGCCTACCAAAGGATTGTAAGAAGAGTTTGCATCGATATACCTCACTTGGAAACTTACCCTTATCTCGTTGGCTTTCGGCACCACGTACCTGTTTACAAGCCAAAGTACAGAAGCTAAAATAAGCCCGGCCATTAAATAGGGACGAAGGAAACGACGGTAGCTGGTACCACTTGCCAGTATTGCAATCACCTCGCTGCGGCCGGCCATTTTACTGGTGAAATAAATTACTGCAATAAACACAAACAGTGGAAAAAGCATGGCGAGTATGTGTGGAACGAAACCAAAATAATATTGCTTAACAATTTGAGAAGCCGATAATCCAGACTTTACGAAATCGTCGGTTTTTTCGCTTATGTCGATTACAACGGTAATAAATGCAAATAGAAAAAGTGAAAAGAAAAAGGTGGTGAGGAGGTTCTTAAGTATGTACCAGTCTAATTTTTTCATGCAGTAGAAGCGAATGGCTCAAAGATAATTGTCTGGGGCCACAGAGAGGGGAAGAAGTTGTTAAACTAATAATACAGCCATATGGGCTGGTATTTTTTATGGAGCCGGCTTTAGTATCTCTTTTGGAGCAGCCGTTGCGTCGCACTCTTCAACTGTATTTCTTTATTGAACTATTGAGTAGTGTAATTATATCTTTGGTTTCAAATGGGTACCCCTTAAAAAACATCCATAAAAATGGATGTGGGGGGCTTTAATATTTTCAGTGGGGTTCGGATTTTAAATCTTGTATGAATTTACAATGAACATGAGTAATTATGGATGTAAAGAATTGAAAGTGAATAAGAATAAAAAGATTTCGCGGTTTTCCACAGGAGGTTTATAGGTTGGGCATGCCGTCCTGCACAACCTGCTAACAAATGCTGGTATCACAACTTTTTGCGCAACACTTAATATTGTATCGTTACAAGCGTTGCTCAACTATTGGTAAAATCTCATCTTTCCAGGTATTGAAATTATTGGCGAGTATTTGCTTTCTTGCTTCGCCAACGAGCCACAAATAAAAGCTGAGGTTTTGAATGCTCGCTAACTCGAGGCCGAGAATTTCGTTGGCCACGAACAAGTGGCGCATGTACGCTTTCGTGTAGTACTGGCTCATTTCATTGGGCAAACCAGGATCGATGGGAGAAAAATCTTTTTCCCATTTCTTATTCTTTATATTAATAACGCCTTGTGTGGTAAACAGCATACCGTTGCGGCCGTTGCGTGTGGGCATTACACAATCGAACATATCTACCCCAAGGGCAATACATTTTAAAATGTTCCAGGGAGTGCCAACACCCATTAAGTAGCGTGGCTTTTGCACCGGTAATTCATCACAACATAGTTCGGCGAACTCATACATCATGTCCATCGGCTCGCCTACACTGAGGCCTCCGATCGCATTACCAACAGCGTCTTTTGAAGCGATATATTGGCACGAGGCGGTTCTAAGATCTTTATACGTTCCGCCCTGCACGATAGGAAAAAGGTTTTGGGTATAGCCGTACTTATCAGGCGTATCATTAAATTGTTTAAAACACCGGTCGAGCCAACGGTGAGTAAGTTCCATGCTATCCTTGGCGTATTTGTACTCGCTCGGGTAAGGTGGGCACTCGTCGAAAGCCATCATTATATCAGCCCCAATCGTTCTTTCAATATCCATTACACGTTCTGGTGTAAAGAGGTGACGGCTTCCATCAATGTGAGATTGAAACATAACACCTGCTTCAGTAATTTTTCTGCTGGATGCCAATGAGAATACCTGGTATCCACCGCTGTCAGTCAGTATCGGCTTACGCCAACCATTAAACTCGTGCAGGCCGCCTGCTGCTTCTAACACATCAAGCCCCGGTCTTAAATATAAATGGTAAGTATTGCCGAGGATGATCTGCGCTTTTACATCAGTATACAATTGCTGCTGCGTAACTGCTTTTACGCTACCCACCGTACCCACTGGCATAAAGATGGGTGTCTCTATTTCTCCATGATCGGTAATAATTTTTCCTGCTCTTGCTTTTGAGTTCTCCTGCGTCTGTTGTAAGTCGAATTGTAGTGCTGGCATAAGGCGGCAAAAGTAAAGCCCCTACCCTAAAGGGAGTAGAGAGAAAAAAATATTTTGCGCTTTTTTTTCATATTTCACTGCGTGTGAGGGTTGGGGGCTTCGTTTCCCTATTTTTGCCGAATGATGATATTGACATATTGGAGGGAGGTTGTGTTCATTATTTTCTGTTTGGTCACCCTAATTCAACTGGGATACTACTTAGGATTTTTCAGCCGCCTTGCTTTTTATAAACCAAAACCTAAACAGCAAATTCAGCAGCAACCTGTTTCAGTTGTTATTTGCGCCCGAGATGAAGCTGATAATATTGTAAAAAATCTGCCTGGCGTATTGGTGCAGAACTACAAAACTTCTCATGAAGTTATTTTAGTAAACGATAACTCCTTTGACGATACTAAATACCTGATTGAAGAATTAAAGAAAACATTTAAAAACCTTGTACCGGTTGAACTTACCCAGGAAGCTAAACTTATAGCAGGTAAAAAGTTCCCATTAAGCATGGGTATAAAATCGGCCCGCCACGAAACCCTGCTTTTAACCGATGCTGACTGTGTACCTGCCAGTGAAAACTGGATGCAAAAAATGCAGGACGGTTACGACCAGGGAATTGAAGTTGTGCTTGGTTACGGTGCCTACAATAAAAACAAAGGATTACTTAATAAGATTATCAGGTTCGAAACCTTTCATACCGCGCTGCAATATATGAGCTATGCTTTGGCGGGCATTCCGTACATGGGTGTTGGTCGCAACCTTAGTTATAAAAAAGATGTTTTTATCCGCAACAAAGGCTTTAGTTCTATCAACCAAATCCCCGGTGGTGATGATGACCTCTTCATTAACAAAGTGGCCACTAAAACAAATACTACCATAGTAATAGATCCGGAAGCACATACTTTAAGTGAGCCAAAACAAACGTGGGGCGAGTGGATCACTCAAAAAACAAGGCATTATTCTACGGCCAAATATTACCAGCGCAAGCACAAGCTTTTCCTCGGTTTATATTCTGCTACCCAATTTTTATTTTACCCATTACTTATTATTGCCGCCATTGTTTTCAATTGGTGGATTGTACTAAGTGTGTTTGCAGTAAAATTCATCGTGCAGTCGGTCATTTATTACAAGACAATGAAGAAGTTAAACGAAGGCGATCTATGGCCCTGGCTAATTTTCTTCGATGTCTGGATGTCAGTTTACTACCTCATTTTTATACCGGCGTTATTTAAAAAGCCAAAGGTGAAGTGGAAGTGATTTGCATTTCTGATTGGGGGATGTAGGATTCGATTGGCGTTGGAGGTTAACACGCGATCTTCCTGAGGTCTTACTTTCTTCATTGCATTTACATTTTGCACTTTATTTGGTTAGTGTACCAGCTCTAAATCTTTGCTCGTCATCGTTGTGTCACTCTCTTGTACTGGTAGATTCTGTATTCAACTTTTATCTAAAGACGATACAAGTTGAATCAGCTTTTAACAAGGTCACAGTTAGAGTCTAATGTTTACTTTTGACAAACAAATTAAAGCAATGAAATTATCGGATCTCGATTCTTCTAAAACTTATACTTACGCAGATTATCTTACCTGGACATTTGAAGAAAGGTTGGAAATAATCAAGGGGAAGTTATTTAGAATGAGTCCTGCGCCTAACAGGCTACACCAGGAAGTCTCCGGGAACATATATGCTATGTTGTGGACTTTCCTTAAGAATAAACCCTGTTCTGTTTATAGTGCACCTTTTGATGTTCGTCTTTTTCGCAAATCAAAAAATGACGAAGAAGTTCTTACAGTATTACAACCTGATATTTGCGTTGTCTGTGATCCTGAAAAATTAGATGAAAAGGGCTGTATTGGAGCACCTGACATAGTTGTAGAAATACTTTCGCCGGGGAACAATAAAAAAGAATTGAAGCATAAATATGAAGTGTATGAGGAAGCACAGGTGCAGGAATATTGGGTGGTTCACCCGCTGGAGAGAACTTTTTTAAAGTACACCTTATTAGAAGGAAAATACCAGCCTTCCCGCTTAATGGTTAGCGGTGAAGAGGTTTCTACTCCTGTTCTTCCCGGGTTTATATTAAAGTTGGAAGAACTATTTGGCGAAGCCTGATTGACACCTGCTGATTTTTTGATAATTCCAGTCCTCCCAAATCATCGATTTTTTACTTTTGACTTTTTACTGCCAATGGAAATCATCCTCAAATATTTTAGCGATTTTACTAACAAGCAGCTTCAGCAATTTGAAGCGCTAGATGGCTTATATAAAGACTGGAACGAAAAGATCAACGTGATCTCAAGGAAAGATATCGATAGCCTTTATTTAAAGCATGTGTTGCATTCTTTAACTATTGCTACTACCTTAGATTTCCAACCGGGAACACAGGTAATAGATATTGGCACTGGCGGCGGTTTCCCGGGGGTGCCCCTTGCTATCTTTTTCCCAGAAGTACAATTCCACCTTGTTGATAGCATTGGTAAAAAACTAAAAATAATTGAAGCAGTAAAAGAGGCTCTTGGCCTTACTAATATTACCACGCAACATACCCGTGCAGAGGTAATAAAAAACCGGCATTTTGACTTTGTTGTGACTCGTGCTGTAGCACCTTTAAAAGACCTGTGGTTCTGGAGCAGACCCCTAATTAAACCCGGAAATAAACACGACCTGCCCAACGGCTTAGTCTGTTTAAAAGGTGGCGATCTCGGACAGGAAATTTCAGAAAGCGGCCTACGACCAAGAACAATAAGTATTGAAGAGATCTTCCCGGAAGAGTTCTTTAAAGAAAAGTATATGCTGCATGTAAACCGGTAAATCTTAGATTTCTGATTTGACGAGGTTGGATTCGACGACTTGGGTTATCCTTTATTTGCCCCCTTGTAAGATCTAGAGCTAAAGTCTTTCTATAGTGACAAGTTTATCCGTAATACATTACCCTGCTTTAAGAGCTTCATTTTGACTTTTGCATTTCCTGTTAACTTCGCAAGTACGATGCTCCGTTTAAATCAACAATGCCTCCGGTTGCAAACTCAAGTCCTTCGCTTGCAAAAACTGCTACGAGCCTGGCAACTTCTTCAGGCGTGGCTACCCGGTTTAACGGGCTCTGCTTTTTAATCAATTCGCCAGCCTCCCTTTCGAGGTAAGTAGCTGCCATATCTGTTTCTACAAATCCTGGCGCTATAACTCCTACAGTTACGTTATAAGGAGCAAGCGCGACGGCCAGCGATTGACTCATGGCGTTTAACCCAGCTTTACTTGCACCATAAGCAGGATGATCGGGTTCGCCACGAAAGGCACCGCGTGACGAAATGTTTATGATCTTTCCCTGTTGCTGCTGTATCATTTGCTTGCCGGCAAGATAACATAGGTTACTTACCCCTGTAAGGTTAGTATTTATTGTTTCACTCCAGGCTTTCTGCCATTGAGCGAATGATACTTCGTTGATCTTATGCTCGATAAAAACTCCTGCATTGTTCACTAAAACATCAAGGCGGCCATACTTCTGAATTAACTGGTTAAAAAGCAATTCAATCTCAGCTGGTTGGGTAATGTCTAACTGGTACAGGCTGTGATTTTGATTTGCATCCAATAACTTCAGTGTTTGTTCTGCCTCTGCCCTATTGGATTTATAAGTTATTATAACATTGGCCTGAAGGTCGGAAAACATCTTCGCGCAAGCCCTGCCAATTCCCCTTGAGCCTCCTGTAATTAAAACATTCTTATTACTAAAATCAAAAAACATATACTCGGTTTAGAAAAATTATTTAAAATATAAGGGCTGCAACATAATGTACGCAAACGGCGCCTGCACAGCTCTTAATCAAATATTAACTCTTATATTTTGTTATGTGGCATAAATTTTTATCCTTTAGTGCAAACGAATATTATGGAAAACGATAAAAGTAATTCGACTGGTAATAGTGAAGGGCAGACAACTCACCAGGAACAATTCCCTTCTCAGCAAAAAGAGCGAAGGAAATTGGGAAATGATGAAAATGTAGAAGCTGCGCATACAGAAGCTGAAAAAGACATTGAAGAAGATGCAGAGCTTACTTTTCCTGGTGAAGGAGATGACCTGGACGAAGGCGAAAGTGCAAGAGCACATAATGGAAGTGACAACGAGTCTTTGATTTAGCGAACTTCTTAAATCTTAAAAAATGTCAACGGTACCGAATACGAGTGAAAACAATAGTGAAAGCTCGCAGAACTTAGGTGGAGCAGAAAATAACTCTTTTACAGCAAGCCAACTTGCTGAAGAAAAAATTGAGCAGGAAGCAGCACCATCAGGACATGCTGATGCCAGTAAAATGGATGATAAGGGTATTAAGAAGATGAATGATGAAGAAGGTGATACTGATGAGTGAGGGCGGGCGGCCCCGGCCCTAAAGGGAGGAGCGAGAAAGAATTTGTGTGGCGAAGCTAAAGACATTAGGAGAAACGTGGAGCAAGTACTTGTGGGAAACTAAGGGTCTGCACGTACCGGCATCAGTTGAATAGAAAGATAAGAGTATAAGTGAGTGACACAACGATGCTTAATAGTAGCACAAAAGCTAAGTACATAAAAAAAAATAAAGGCTCCTGACGGAGCCTTTATTTTACCACTGTATTTTTAGTGCATTATTTCGTTTATCAACGTCAGCCATTTGCTGGCTGGGATCGATGTTTACTTCTGCAACATCAAAGATCTTTCTTGAAGTTTCGAATACATAAGTGCGATGTGTCCAGCGCCATTCGTCGTGAGTAATACGGTTGATAGCGTTCTCAACAGGCTTTTGACCGTACATTAAGTTTAAAGGCATGTAGTGCAATTCTTTGCTACCGTCTTTAAATGTCAACTCAACATCTATCGGCATCGGCATCTCTCCAACTCTCCTGATCCTGATCTTAGTCTTTCCGTTTTCGTCCCACAAACTATCGATTGCATAATCAATAGTCTTGGTAGTATTAACCCAGTATTCTTTATACCAATCGAGCTCCATGCCACTTGCCTTTTCTGCAACGCGAATAAAATCGTTTGGATTGGGATGTTTGAAACGCCACTGTTTGTAGTAATCAAGCAAGATGTTGTCTCTCACTTTGTTTCCAACTATATAACCTAACTGCTCCATAAACACCGAGCCTTTGCTGTAACTCGCATTACTATATGCATAGTTGGTGCTGTAGTGATCTGCATGCGTTGTCATTGGTTCTTCCAACCCGCTTTTTACCAACCTGTAATAACTCTCGTAATTGCTCTTTTGTTCGAAACCGGTTCGGTTTTGAAGCTGCGTCATAATGCGTTCGGAAGCGTAATTCGTGAAGCCTTCATCCATCCACGGGTATAAGCTTTCATTTGTTCCAAGCATCATCTGGTACCAGCTGTGCATCCACTCGTGGATGGCAGTACCGATACTTGCATTTTTAAGAAACGTAGCCATGGGATATTCCATGCCACCATCGCCAGCTTGTATGAATGTATAATTCTTGTAAGGATAAGGGCCAAAGGTTTTAGCCATAATTGGATAAGCTAATTCAACAGTGTCTGCCATCTTCTCCCACCTGTTTCTTAAGCTATCAACATTTTTGAAAACGATGTACAACAACGGTCCATTCTTAGGTTGCCTTTTGATCATTACATAATCGTTGTCGGCGCTCCAGGCAAAATCGTGAACGTTGTTAGCAACAAAATTCCAGGTTAAAGTTGAACCTGCTGGCTTTGGCGTCGTTACTCCTTGTGCAGCATATCCAAACCCAATTTGACCGGCATTTTGAAGGGTACCTGTAGCCGCAATCATGTAATTTTTATCAAGTGTAATATTTACGCTGTAATCTCCCCACACTCCGTAAAATTCACGACCGATGTAAGGATTAGCGTTCCAGCCCTGGTAATCGTACTCAACCACTTTTGGGTACCACTGACTCATACTATAACGAACACCTTCTGCATTATCTCTTCCGCTACGACGGATTTGTATGGGAACTTGCGCTTCGAAAACAACATTTAATGTTGTTTTACTTTTTGGAAGAATAGGCTTATCGAGGAATACTTCCACTATCGTTTCATGCTCTTTAAGTCGTTGGTTTTTGCCGGCTACTTTTACTGATGATAATCTTTGGTAACCTATTTCATTCGGCTGCAGTTTTGATATACGATCTGTTACTCTTCTATCCCAGTCTAAAACATCTTTGCCGGCTCTGTCCTGTCCCAACACAACCTGTCCCTGCTCTCGGCTTTTAACGTCCATACTACTGTTGGGCTGAAAGGCGTTCCAGTAAGTGTGGAAGTATATTCTGCTTAAAGTATCAGGAGAGTTGTTGTAGTAAACAATTACCTGTGTACCGTTAAGCTTGTTGGTGTTTACGTCGAGCTTAACATCCATTTTATAACTAATCTTTTGCTGCCATCTATCTGCCTGTGCTTTTGCTAAATAAGTAACAGTAAACAAACTAAATGCTATCAATAATTTTTTCATCTATGGAGCGATCATTAAACTTTTACAAAAAGAATTATAAGGCAATCTGATCTCTTAGCAATTGCCCTTTGTTATTGAAAAACACAAATCTTTTAGTTGCGTCTTCTTTATTAACGGTAACGCGGAATTGTAGTTCCTTATCTTTTTCCTGCTGTTCTAATATTTCTGTAACGGTCCATTTAGCAAACTTACTTTTATTGAGCCCGTCTTTTACTTCAGGAGAAAGCTTCATCATAGAAGTCTTCCTTGTTGATTTTAGCCACTCGCCTTTCGAGTTAAAGAAGCTTTTAATTTCTTCACCGTCAATTGTAAATTCTGCTACAAATGCAGTTATCTGGTCTCTCCAATTTACATGCTTCGCTGTAGGATAACGAGTTTCAAAAGAGTCTGTTACTTCAGCTGGAATCTTTCTAAACTGGGCATCAGCACTCATTACTACTACGGCCAATACAATTGATAAAATTAACTTCCGGTACATAAGATTAATCGTTTTTTTGTTTTGAAATTCCTTCTACCACAATCACTATTTCACCCTTCACGTTTTTTTGCTTGAAGTGCAAGCAAACTTCGTGCAAACTTCCTCTTTTATTTTCTTCAAACATCTTAGTTAACTCTCTGCTAACACAACATTGTCTTTCGGCTCCAAAATATTGTATCATCTCTTCTAATGTCTTTACTAGTCGCATAGGGCTTTCGTAAAAAACCATTGTTCTTTCTTCTGTTGCAAGCTTTGTAAATAATGTATGCCGGCCCTTCTTCAGTGGAGGAAAACCTTCGAAAGTAAAACGGTTTAATGGAAGGCCGCTATTAACCAAAGCAGGAACAAATGCAGTAGCGCCCGGCAAACATTCAACACGGATATCACGGCTTGCACATTCTCGCACTAATAGGTAAGCAGGATCGGAAATGCCAGGAGTACCTGCATCTGTTAACAGGGCAAAAGTTTTACCTGCAGCTAACTGGTCTGCTATGTGGCTTGCCACTTTGTGTTCGTTGTGTTGGTGATAAGGAGAAACAGGCTTTGAAATTTTATAATGCTGCAAAAGCTTAGACGAGGTTCGTGTATCTTCTGCCAAAATAACGTCAACACTCTTTAAAACCTCGATAGCACGAAATGTAATATCAGCAAGGTTTCCAATGGGTGTCGGAACTATGTAAAGCATTTTAATTTAAAAATTGATGGTTTGAAAATTTGAAAATGAAGAAAGGAAATTACTTCCGTTAGCTCTTTCAAATTTTCAATTATTTGTTGACCAACTAATGTTTTTCATGGCTTCCTCGTTGTGTCACTCACTTGTACTTAGTATCTGTAAGCAAGAACATTTCTCAATTAGCTGATTAGCACATCTGCTAATTAACCATCTCAATTTCATAATATTCCATAACAGGATTTGCTAACAACTTTTTACTTGCTTCGTCTGCTTTGTGCTTCGCCTGGTCTTCACTGTCGGCTGTTATTTGTAGTGTTATATGCCTGCCTACTCTTACGTCTTCAACCCCACTTATTCCAAGGCTGTTGAGCCCGCTCATTACAGCTTTACCTTGTGGATCTAACAACTCTTTTAATGGCATTACTTTAATCTGAACATTGTAAGTCATAGTTGAAAATATTTTATACGATGGGGCAAAGGTAAATGATGGCAGGGGGATAATGAAAAATGAAAAATGTAAAATGTAAAAAATAAGGGGTTATTCAGCTGAAAGTACTTTATGCTGTTACCAGCTTTCATGTTGCATGAGGATGCATAAGTACAAGAGTGCGACGCAACGATGTTTAATTAAAGCTCCATCTGCAGGGCTCAAAAAAGGATTTAAAAAAATGGAACAGTAAAGAAGCTGCTACTGGTATTTAATTCTTGTATTGCAGACCTTGCTTCTCCTTGTTAGCAAGTGAAAGAATAACATACACCACGAACACGAAAGGCACAGCCAGCCATTTAAATAAGATACCCGCAACTATTGCAATCGCCACTAAAAGATACTTGCTCAAATTATTTTTTACTGAGTAGTCTTTAAACTTAAGCGCCATCATTGGGAGGGTGGAGACCATGAGATAACCTAAGATAGCAATAACTGCAAACCAAAACCACTGGTTCATTAACAGGCTAATAGCCCAAGCCAAATCGGAATACCAATAAATTAAGGGGAATGAAGCAATGAGTAAGCCAACTGCTGGAATTGGAACACCTTTGAAACCGTAGGCCTGTTCTTCATCAATATTGAAACGGGCTAAACGATACGCACCTGCACAAGGAATAATAAAAGCAGGTAACAGCCAGCCGACAGAAACATCTAAGCCGTTTTCCTGCTGTGCAAATGCAAGGCGTAAAAACTGAAAAACGATCATACCTGGAGCCACACCAAAACTTACTACATCGGCCAAGCTATCAAGTTGTTTACCCATTTCGCTTGATGCTTTTAATAGCCTTGCTACAAAGCCATCAAAGAAATCGATAACGGCTGCAATAGCTATAAAAACAGAGGCCCAATAAATCTTCTCAGGTAATACAAGAAAGATGTCGCCGCCTTCGTTGCTGGTAGGCAACAGCCCGTTTTGAAGGGTTAGCACTATGGCTATACAACCAAAGAACAGGTTAAGTAAAGTGAATATATTTGGTATCTGTTTCATTAAAGCAGTCTATTACCCTTGATGCGTTTGTTTAATTGAATCTTTGTTGCTGTAACTTCTTTCAAGCTTCATCACTCTCATTCATGATGTATTCTATTTCCTCTACCGTGACAGGCATAGTTTCCATAAGATCTATGTTACCATTCTCTGTTATCCAGAAATTGTTTTCTATCCTTATGCCCATTTGTTCTTCTTCAATATATATACCTGGTTCTATAGTAAATAACATACCTGCTTCTATTGGGAAAACTCTTGTGCCATAATCGTGCACATCTATACCAAGATGGTGAGAAATGCCGTGGTATAAATACTTGCGGTAAGCCCTGTTATCCTTGTCTTCGTTCTTTACGTCTTCTTCATTTAACAGACCAATTTTTATAAATTGCTGCGTCGCTTCTTCACCTACTTTATCGGTGTACTCAAGAATAGTTATGCCCGGCTTTAAAATACTTTTACAATAGTTATGTAAGTGCAAACAAGCATTATAAACTTCCTTTTGTCTTTCGGTAAACTTGCCGTTTACAGGAATTGTACGTGTTAGATCAGCAGCATAATTACCGTAGGAAGCACCGAAGTCCATAAGTAATAACTCCCCGTCTTTGCACTCCTGGTTGTTTGATACATAATGTAAAGTTCTTGCTCTGTCGCCACTTGCTATAATACTTCCGTACGCTTCACCCCTAGCACGCTTGCGCAAAAATTCGTGTACAATTTCTGCTTCTATTTCGTGCTCCATTACCCCAGGCTGTACAAACTTAAGCACACGGCGAAAGGCTTTTTCTGTAATCGCAATTGCTTCTATTACAACTTCAATTTCTTCTGATGTTTTAATAGATCGTAGACGTTTTGTTATTTTAACTGCACGCTCATAATTATGCAGCGGATAGCGTATCATCATTTGTTGAGCGTAGCGATAATCACGTGTTTCTATTAACGATGCCTTGCGATCATTCTCATTTGTATTAAGGTAAATGTTATCAGCAAGGTGGATCCAAGGTTGTAACACGGCATCTAAAATATCTAGCCATACAACAGTATTTATTCCTGAAATTGCAGTTCCTTCATTTGATCTTAGCCTTCTACCATCCCACTTTTCTTTTAACTCGTTTGGCCGAACCAATACAAGTACTTCGCGATACTTGGCTTCAGGATTATCGGGAAAAAGTACCAGCATGCTATCTTCCTGGTCGATGCCTGTAAGCCAATAAAGATCGCTATTTTGAACAAAGCGATGAATGGCATCTCCATTAGTAGGCACCTCGTCGTTGCTGTTAAAAATAGCAATGCTGTTGGGCTTCATCTCCTTTATAAAACGTTCGCGGTTCTTTATAAAAATTCGGGAATTGAGCGGCAGATATTTCATACAGGTGTTTGAGATGTTGCAAGATACAAGTTTGGTGAAATAAAAAACCGCCCTTAATTAAGGACGGCTTCAGAATGTTCCATATGAGTAATTAGTCTTCAATTACTTCAATATTCTTCTTGTATTTAGCCTTGTTAAACACAAATGCACTTTCAGGAATATTTGCGTTCGTATTAATATTGCTCAGGTTAAATTCAATCGTGTTACTGCTTTTATCAAGTATTCTTGCTTTTGTAACCATCATCTTCGCCTTGTCTATAAAGATGTTTACTTTTTGGAAGTTCTTACGCTTATCAGTTGGTAGCATTTCAATTTCATGGAAAGCACCTGCAGAGGAAACTAATTTATAAGTGAAGTCGTTATCGTAGAAATTAGTTAATAGTTTTTGCGGGGTCATCGCCTTATCATCATCTAATGCAGTAACAGTTACTTCGTTTGCGCCGTTATAATTCCATGATTTTCTACCATCGCTAAAGATCTCGGTAGCACCTTGCTTAATATAATATTTCTGGCCTTTTATGGCAATATTACCATTTACATTATTGTTTACTTTTCCTGCACGGCTTTTAGAAACATAGGTGAAGTTGGCATTAATCCCTTTGAAAGTTTTCAGCTTAGAGCTAACCTGGTCGAGTACTTTTTTTGCGTTTGGATCTTTTTGAGCATATGCAGAGCTAATAAATAGCGCTACTACTGCAATCAATATGTACAATTTTTTAATCATCATTAATCTTTTTTACGGTGGCAAATTTAGTTCTTTAAGACTTTTACTTGTCCTAATTGTTTAAAGTGGTTTTGTTAAAGAATGTTGAACAAAAAGCTGTGCCAGCCCACATATATTAACGCTATCACTTTACAATTCGGTAGTATTTAAGAAGGTTTCGGGAGCTAGCTTTTGAATACCTATTAAGCATCGTTATGTCACTCACTTGTACTGTAGGTCATAATGCAAAATTAAAAAAGCAAAATGCAAAAGAAGAACTGACCAAATAGTAACGAGCTGAACAGTGAACTGAAAGTACAAGAGTGCGACGCAACGATGATGCTATGAAAAACAAATGATGACAACCAAATGGTTCTCGGTTATAAGTTATAGGTTATAAGTAAAATACAAGAGCTTTAAAATGCGCTTAATATTTCTTCAAGGTCCATCTCGTTCTTTACCTGTACTTCCCGTGCTTTACTTCCCTGGTTAGGGCCAACGATACCTGCAGCTTCCAATTGATCCATTAAGCGGCCTGCACGATTGTAACCGAGCTTCATTCTTCTTTGAATTAAAGACGTACTTCCTATCTGGCTGGTAACAACCAACCTTGCCGCATCTTCAAACAAAGGATCGCGGTTGCTTGCATCAAAATCTTTTCCTTCAAGTTCTTTCTCATCTACGTATTCTGGCAACAGGAATGCTTGCGGGTAGCCTCTTTGCTCGCCAATAAAATCAGTGATGTTATCAACCTCAGGCGTATCAACAAAAGCACATTGCAAACGAACCAACTCTCCATTGTAGCTAAGCAACATGTCTCCCTTACCTATCAATTGCTCAGCACCTCCAGCATCAAGAATAGTTCGGCTATCGATTTTACTCGAAACCTTGAACGCAATACGTGCCGGGAAGTTGGCCTTGATTGTACCCGTGATAATATTTACCGACGGACGCTGTGTGGCAATAATAAGGTGAATACCAATAGCCCTTGCCAGCTGTGCAAGGCGTGCAATAGGCATTTCCACTTCTTTGCCGGCAGTCATAATAAGATCTGCAAACTCATCCACAACCAACACAATGAAAGGAAGGAACTGGTGTCCTTTTTCGGGGTTAAGCCTGCGGGCAATAAACTTCTCGTTGTATTCTTTTATGTTACGGCAACCGGCTTCTTTCAACAAGTCGTAACGGTTATCCATCTCAATACAAAGCGAGTTGAGAGTATGAATAACTTTCTTTGTATCGGTTATAATTGCTTCTTCTTCGCCGGGTAGTTTTGCAAGGAAGTGTTTCTCAATTGAGCGATAAATACTAAGCTCTACTTTCTTAGGATCTATTAATACAAACTTTAATTGAGAAGGATGCTTCTTATACAAGAGCGAAACAAGGATAGCATTTAGTCCAACTGATTTACCCTGGCCTGTTGCACCTGCCATTAGCAAGTGAGGCATGCTGGCAAGATCAACAATAAACAATTCGTTGTCTATTTTTTTACCAATTGCAATGGGTAACGAGAATGTGTTGTTTTGGAACTTTTCGCTCGATAACAAAGTCTTCATGCTCACCAATGTTTTGCGAACATTAGGAACTTCAATACCAATTGTACCCTTGCCAGGAATTGGTGCAATGATACGAATACCCAATGCGGCAAGGCTTAACGCAATGTCATCCTCAAGGTTTTTAATGCGACTGATACGTACGCCGGGTGCAGGAACAATCTCGTACAACGTAACTGTAGGACCAACTGTAGCAGCAATACGCTGAATAGAAATATCGTAGTTCTTAAGTGTAGAAATAATTTGGTTCTTGTTGCTCTCCAACTCGGCAGGATCGTGCACTATCTTTTCGCTGCCATGTGTTTCAAGCAAATCAAGCGATGGATATTTGTAATCCCTAAGATCAAGCTTCGGCTCGTACGGAGCCAATTTGATTTCCTTTTTAGGTACCACCAACTCTTCCTCTTCATCATCCTTTTCTATTGAAGTATCGTAGATCTCGAGTTGTAAGTTGTCGGTTGCCTTTACATGTTTTCCGGCAGCCATCATTACAGGCATATCGCTTATTGCTGTGGGCTCAACTGTAATTTTATGGTTGTTTAATCCGTAAGCAAAATCATCTACTTCCTCTTCGTCTTCGGCAGTAAGAGGCTCTTCAGGTTCATCAACTACAAGTTCTTCTTCTTCAATTTCATCACCTGCTGTGTTGTTTATTATCAGCTCTTCTTTATTAATTGCTTCGGCCTTTTCAACAACTTTAAAATCATTCATTGGCGCTAAAGGAACTTCGTCTTCTTCCGGCATCAACACTACAACTCCCTTTCCTTCGTTCTTTAGCTTGTTCTTTTTGTTCGCACCTTTTTCAATAAACAGCCTTGCTTCTCCTTCATCTTCGTCTTTCTCAACCAGGATTAAGCCTTCAGCCGCAGCTTCATTAATAGTTGGTTTCAAGGTAACGTCGTTACCAAAGACTTCTTCCTCTTCTTTATCAGTGTCCACTTTTCTTTCTGGCCAGCTAAACTGAGGATTAAAACGCCAGATGATATAACTAAAAGCAGCTACAAGCATAAGCGCTGCTGTGCCTATGTTTCCAATCCACTTTACCAGCCACGCGTTTATCATGTTTCCAACGAAACCACCATAGCTAAAATTGGCGCTTCTGAAAATAAATGCACAGGCCACACTTATTACCAGCAAACCAATCAATACATATTTGGCGTTGCGAGCAAGTGAGAATACTTTTCGTGCAAACAACAAGTTTACCCCAAGTACAAAAAAGAAAGTACATAATAAATACGAGGCTATACCAAAGCCTTTATAAATAAAAAAATGTGCAGTGTAAGCACCTAATACACCTAAAAGGTTTTCAACTTTTATATCGTCGACACCAAAAATCTTTACACCAAATTTGTGCACTTTATCCTGGTCTTCCTGCCAGGTAAAAGCGTAAGATGTAAATGCAATAAACAAAAACATTGCAATCAACAGGGAAACAGTGCCTGCAATTTTGTAGGTACGCTCATCTTTTACCAGCTCCTTCACAGTCACGTCCTCTTCCTTGTCTGATGTCAGCTTTTCAGGGTCTGGCGGAGGAGGTCCTTTCTTCTTTAAACGATTCGCCATGTGATTAATTAAATACCGACAAATATATAAGAATCATACGGAGAAAATCGGTGGAAAACAAATGTGGGTAAAGGTTTTGCTTGCACTAAAAGTTATTGACAAAGTGTGTGTTTAAATTAATACAAGGATTCATTTTCTTAGCCCACATTTAGGAACTGGTTGTATTGCAATAATATTTATGTAACCAACTTTGTCTATTAGTTAAGCAGTGTTGCGTCGCATTCTTGTACGGTATTTACTTATATCATCTTTACTAAAAGCGAAGGCCTGCGACGCGGAGAATTCGCAGGTACTACTTTGCAAATTAGGCTGCATGTAGGAACACTACGAAAAGATGCCACTTGAACTAAAAGATAAAGTGATTGTGGCGCAACTGTAAGTGTTTATTAATTCGGTAATGGAATTTAAAGTTATAATCACTTTTAATTCTATTAGATGAATAAAACAGCATTTGGAGATACGACATTAGAACGGGAACGGATAAAAT
>JAQBNN010000035.1 GCA_028288505.1 Segetibacter sp.
GTGAAGTAATAGCGGAAGGAAATTATGATGAAATAATCGTTAATGAAAAGAGCTTAACAGGCAAATATTTAAACGGCACATTATCTATCGAACCTCCTGCACATGTAAGAAAAGCAACACGTTCAATAACAGTTGAAGGTGCCCGACAAAACAATTTAAAAGATATAACAGTAACAATACCCTTAGGTATTTTTTGTGTTGTAAGTGGTGTTAGCGGAAGCGGCAAAACAACATTGATTAAGCAGATAGTCTATCCTGCATTAAAAAAAATAAAAGGAGAATTTGCTGATAAAGTAGGTTACCATAAAACACTTACCGGCGATGTAGACTTTATCGAATGCATTGAAATGATTGATCAAAATCCTATCGGAAAATCTTCGAGAAGTAACCCGGTTACCTACATAAAAGCTTACGACGAGATAAGAGATCTTTTTGCAAAACAAGGCTTATCTAAAATGAGAGGCTACCTACCAAAACACTTTTCTTTTAACGTTGATGGAGGAAGGTGTGATGCCTGTAAAGGTGAAGGCGAACAGGTAATCGAAATGCAGTTCCTTGCCGATGTACATTTGTTATGCGAGGTCTGCAGTGGTAAACGCTTTAAAGAAGAGGTACTTGAAGTAACTTATCATGGTAAAAGCATTCATGATATTTTAGAGCTAAGTGTGGATGAGGCAGTAGAATTTTTCCAGGATGAAAAAGGTTTGGCAAAGGCTATAAAGCCCTTACAAGATGTAGGCTTGGGCTACATAAAACTCGGACAAAGTAGCGACACCTTAAGTGGTGGCGAGGCGCAACGGGTTAAACTTGCAAGTTTTCTTGGCAAAGGAAAAGGTGGTGGCCACATACTTTTTATTTTCGATGAGCCTACCACCGGTCTTCACTTCAATGATATCAAAAAGCTGCTCGCTTCATTCAATGCTTTAATCGAGCAGGGTCATTCAATTTTGGTAATAGAACACAACACAGACGTTATTAAGAGTGCTGATTGGGTAATTGATCTTGGCCCCGAGGCAGGAGACGAAGGAGGTAATTTAGTGTATGCCGGAGTGCCATCGGGTTTAGCTAAAGTTAAGGTAAGCTTTACAGGAAAGTTTATATAGTATGTAATTTATAAGTTTAGAAGGGATTGCATTTTGCATCCCTTTTTTGTTTTGTTATTTAAAATTTTGTAGCCAGCTTTCTCTCTTACCTCGTCATCGTTGTGTCACTCTCTTGTACAATTACCCAGGAAGAAACAGGATGTAAAATTGATAAAAGATGCTTTTGGTTTTAACGTACAAGTGAGTGACACAACGATGACGAGTATTATTACCCAAGTTCAACAACAAAAAAAATAATGCCTCAGGACCTCCGTAGCAAAATGATTTTAAGGCTTTTATGAAAACTTTATCAATATCTTCCCGCCTAATAAAACCTCAAATGAAAAGAATTTACTTACTACTTGTTGCATTCATACTGGCCACAGTATCGTTTGCACAAACAGTACTGATTGACTCCACTGCAGGTGGAGGATTTGAATTAGGGACTGATTTTGCTAGCAATGGTTGGACAGTTGCCAACGGCTCTGTTACCAATCAATGGTTTGTTGGTGCAGCAGCTACTGGTTATTCTGGCAACATGGCCTATGTAACAAATAATGCGGGAGCCACTAATAGCTATACTAATTCTGCACCCGGATTTGTTCATTTTTACAGAGATGTAACTATTCCTGCAGGGCAAACAAAAGTTGTACTTAGTTTCAAGTATAAAGGTGTAGGAGAAACAAGTGCCTATGATCTTTTACAAATTTCTGCAGCTCCTACAACTGTAACCCCTAGTGCAAGTGGCACCTCTAGCGGTCTCATTTCTGGTCCAATAGTAACAGGAGCTACTGTTATTGGCAATTATTTCAACTTATCGACAGTTACAAGATTTACAACATATGTTCCTCCTTCAATACTAAATACCAATGCTCCCACCCAATTGCGCATCATCTTTACCTGGAGAAATGACGCCAGTGCTGGCAATACTCCTCCAGGTTCAATTGATGATATCAATGCTATGGCGTATGCCCCTTCATCTATTCACTCTACAGCTACTGGCGGTTTTTGGTCTTCTCCTTCATCTTGGATAGGAGGCCTTGTGCCATACGGCCTCGATACTGCAATTGTTGTTGCAGGATCAACGGTAAGCAATGATCTTGTAGTATCTATAAACAGGGTAGTAGTAGACGGTACTCTTGATTTTAGTGCTACAACTGGTACATCCATTACCACCAGTGGAGATTTAATTGTAAACGCATCAGGTACTTTTAATCCTTTCAATGGTACAATCGGTCGTACAATCAACCTAGGTGGTAATCTTACATTGAATGGAAATGCAGATTTTTCGAAAGCTAGTACTGCTGTGGTATTAAACGGTACAGTACCTCAAACTATTTCTGGAGGAGGTAACTTAGGTACAGGTTCTCCTATACGTTTGCTTTCAGCTAGTAATACTAGCGGAATTACCTTAAGCAGGCCACTTACTATAACTTCAACTTTAAATGTTGTACAAGGTGTATTTAATAATGGAACTAACCTTACTCTTGATAATACAGTAGGTGGTGTTACCACTACTACATGCGCAATTCAAAGAGGAGTAGGATCATTAGCAAACCCAATTACAGTAGGTGCTACGGCTACTATGAACCTTGCATATGTATTTTTTACCGGTACTACTAACGCTGCAGTGGTGGAAGGAAATGAAGTGCCCGCCGGCAGAAGTATTAATGCTTTAACCATGAGCAATGCATTAGGCGTTACACTTTCAAATGACCTTACTATAAGAGCCGCTGCTTCGGCATTGACACTTACTTCAGGTATTATAAACTTGCCTGTAACTAAAAGTTTAATTTTTACCAGTGCCACCTATACTGGTGTAGCAGGTTCTGCTACCTCCTATATTAATGGGGGAGTTGCATTAACTTGGGGCGCTTCCGGAACCAGGACTTATCCAACCGGTCATAATGGGCAGTTGCGTAAAGCTGTTTTCGGTTCTGCAATTGGAAGCGGACTGGTTAGAGTACAAGTATCTGGTTCAAACGATGGTACTGCTGGTTCTGGTGTAACTGCTTTGTCTCCAACTCGTAGATGGAGTGCGGACATAGTAAATGGCGCAATAACGAGTTATTTAACTGTCGCGCTTGATTATGGTACCGATGATCAATTCCCTTCAGCCAACACTAATAGGGTAATAGGGCAATCTGCTACTTTACAAGGAGCATACTATTCGATAGGGCCTGCTACAACTAACTCTACCAGCTCGGTTACCTCAACCAGTGTTGCAAAAAACGAACTTGGCTATTTCGCTTTGGGTCTAAGTTCTGGTACTTTCCCAGTTACTTTCACTAATGCAACTAATAATGGGCAGTGGGGTGTCCCTGGCAATTGGTCTAACAATGCAGTTCCTACAAACAACGAAGATGTGTTTCTTGGACGCGGAACTAATGTGACGCTAACCGCCGGTTCAGGCAATTACCAGGCAAAATCATTGATTCTTGCTGGTGGTACGCTTACTTCCAATACTGCAGTTAACACATTAACTATCGGTGTGGCTGGGTTTAATAACAGCCAATTGCAAAACGACGGCACCCTAAATGTTTCTGCCGGATCAATCAGGGTAAACGGCTCGGTAGTGATGGGAACTGCAGCAGCAACAGTTTCAGCATTTAATATGAGTGGCGGTTTATTAGAAATTGCTGGGAACGATGGTGCTAGTGCAGGAGGTAGCGTTCCAACGGGAGTACCAATGTTAGGTATCGGTTATACTGCAGCGGGTACAAGTACGGGAAGTACAGGTCTAACGTTAAATGGCACTGGTGGTACTATACGTATTGTTGACCACAATTTCAATACTGCCAGTACTACCAATGCATTGCTCATTTCAATAAGTTCTTCTAATACCAACACAACTTCTTTGGCCGGAACTACAATAGAATTTGGTAACGGAACAAGTGGTTCACCTGGGCAATCTGTTGGTTTTGCATTTAATACCTACGTATCAAGTAGAAGAATTAGAGTAGGTAATGTAATTGCTAACACAAGAACAGACCTAAACTCTACAAGGTTTGTACAAACTACTTCAAGTTCATTAGATGGCTCTGATATAGAAAAAAATCTTACTATACATCCAAACAGTGAAGTAAGGGTAATTTCAGGAAGATCAGAACTTTCTGTGGGTGGTAATATCGTTAACAACGGTACACTTACTGTAACCGGAACTCTTGTACTTGGTGGAAGAACCGGCGGAGGTTCAGATGCCGTTAACAATCCCCAGGCAATAGGAGGTACAGGTATCTTCCAAAATAGTACAACAGCTTCTACTGCAAGTGTAGCTTCTTTATTTGTTGATAACCTAAGTACAATCACCCTTAACGTTCCAATCAGCGTTTCGGCTACGCTTACACTGGCAAACGGGGTTATTAATACAACAGCTACCAATATACTTACTCATGGAGTAGTTAGTACACTTGCAACAGGAACTTTAGCTCGTACCAATGGGTATGTTGCAGGTCCGTTTAAAAGAGTAGTTGCTGCCGCAGCCACTGTGGCCACCGAGCAAAGGGCTTTGTTTGCCGTAGGAAATACAGCGAATTACCGCCCGGCTCAAATAAACTTTACAACTGCTCCAACTACTGCTGGTACTCTTACAGCAGAATGGATCAATGGTAATTCAGGAACTAATGGCTTGCCTTTAACTGAAGGATCAATCAGTGTAATTAAAACTTCTGCTGATGGCTACTGGAGAGTTTCGGCAGGCGACGGTTTGACGGGCGGCGTCTATACCGGTACTTTCACTGCTAATAACATTACCGGTGTTACTGATCCTTCTCAATTGGTATTATTAAAGCGTGCTGAAGCAGCAAATTCTCCATGGACTTTACACGGCGCTCACGTAACAACAACCGGTACTAATACTTCTCCAGTCCTTTCCAGAACAGGAATGAGCGATTTTAGCGAGTTTGGTATTGGAAGTGGAAGTAACAATCCGTTACCTGTTTCAATAACTAATTTTTCTGGAGTACGCAGCAATAATGTAAACACACTAAGCTGGACAACGGTTACAGAACAAAACAATAAAGGTTTTGAATTACAACGTTCAGTTGATGGGGTTAATTACTCATCAATTGCATTCGTAAACTCCAAAGCTGTTAATGGTAATAGTGTAGGACAATTAGCATATTCATTTGCTGATGATAAAGCAATCGCAACAAACAACTACTACCGCTTAAACCAGGTTGACAAAGATGGTAAAACTACAGTAAGTAATGTTGTGCTATTGAAAGCTTCTCGCAATGCAAACTTTGCAGTACAGGCAATTTACCCTGTCCCAACTACTTCTCAATTAAACTTGTTAGTAGAAAGTGCAGCACGCGAAAAAGTAAGCATTTCCATTGTAGATGTTTACGGAAAGCAAGTAATGCAACAAAGCCGTACAATAGAAGCTGGAAGCAATAATTTCAGTCTTGATGTTCGCAATTTAGCTGCAGGCACTTATATCCTAAATGTAATTCCTGCATCAACTAATACTCCTGTTATTAATAAGTTTATTAAGCAATAGAAGTAGGTTTTTTTAGAAATTTACAAAGGCCGCTCTTAAATAGAGCGGCTTTTTTTATAAATACAATTTTGTTTACCATCTATATATCCTGTTTCATCTTTACTTGCGTCGCACACTTTTACTCTAGAATGTCACTCCCCAAAGAATTGCGTTAACATTTTTTTAATCATTACTTAATTTACTTATATTTATTTCTGCGAGAACAAAAGTTAGCTTTAGCATCCCTCCAATACTTAATGATTTTCCTGAACATACCTCTATCCTATTAACTACTCGAGTTTTCAAGTTGCTTTATTACTAAACTTTTTCAATTAGCATTTATAAAGTATCAGTCAGATTAAAATACCCATTATCTATGAAAGCAAGACTTAAACTAACTCGTAAGTCTTTTTTGTAACTCTTTAAAACAGTAAATATGAATGATTTGTACACCTGTGTCAATTCTTACAAAAAATTGGTTACTACTTTTTATCTCAAAATGCTTTTTGCTGTCTTTTTAAGTTTCACTTTCGGGAACGCTCTGTCTCAGAAAAGTTGGGATGGTGGAGCTGGAACAACACTGTTTACAGACGCTGCGAATTGGAGTGATAATATTGTTCCTACTGCTGGAGATGAAGTCGTTTTAGATAATGCATTTGTTTCTGGTACTTATTCTATAACTATTGGTGCAGCTAGCGTTACTATTAAAAAATTAAGTATCAGTCCTCAATCAGGCAATACAATTACGCTGACCTTAACGAGCAGTAATGTTGGTAATCCAGGCTTAACTATCGGTGATGGAGTAGCTTCCACAGACGATATTATTATTAATTCTGGCGGCGTTTTAGTCAATTCTTCAGGTGCTTCATCAGGTAATGGAATCGCAGTTTCTTCCACTAATGGAACACTTAGAATTAACAATGGCGGAATTTATAGGCATAATACGCCTCGAGCTGCAGCTGCAATAATAACAGCATTGGAAAATGGCGCAGTGGTAGGCACTGAACTAGGTATTTTCGAATATGACGTTCCGGGAACGAGCAGCTTTGTTGTACCAGCTTCTGATCGAACATATGGAACGTTAGTTTTGAGTAGAACCGCAGGAGGAACTTATACAGCAACTGGTGGCAATGCTCTTACGGTACGGGGAAATTTTCTAATTAATACAGGTGTTGCGTTTAACAGTACAATGACAGGAACTTTTAACCTAAATGGTGATTTTACTAATAACGGATCACCCCTAACTCTACCTTCCAATCAGCCAGTAGTGTTTAATGGTTTAACAGATCAAATAATAAGCGGCTCAGGACCTATAACATTTAATGAAAATACAACTGTTAATGCTGGTAGTTCAATCCGTGTCAACAGAAATATTACAATCGGAGCTGGAAAGTCTTTAATTTTTAAATCGACTGAAACAAGTACAGCACGAGTAGGAGAATCAAGTTCTATCGTTACAGGAGATGTAACCGTAGAACGTTTCATCCCTGCTAAACGTGCATGGCGTTTAAAGAACGCTCCGGTAGCGAGCAGCAATAGTATTAAGGCTGCATGGCAGAATGGGCAGGTTTATACACCTGGTATTGGAACTTTTATAACAGGTAGTGGTCCTGATTTAGATGCAGGCAATCCATCAATGAAGACTTTTAACACCTCGACTCAGGCATTAGAAGACGTAAACAATACTACTATTCCACTTTCAAATAATCCAGCTTACTTTATTTTTATCCGGGGTGATAGAAATCCTGCAAATCTTACACCTCCTAATACCAACAATACAACTTTAAGAGCAACCGGCACCCTTGTTACCGGACCAGTGACTACGACTGTAACACAAAAGCAAACAGGGATACCGTCTACTTTCACTTTGGTTGGTAACCCATATATGTCACCCATAAACTGGGCGTTAGTAACTAAAAACTTTACAGCAGATAGGTTCATTGTTTGGGATCCAAAGTTAGCAGGTAGTAATAATGTTGGGGCGTATGTCACGTTTGATGGAAGTGGCTACTTGCCTAGTGCTCCTGGTGGCAGTTATACGTCAGGAGTTGCTAATTCAATCATAGAATCAAGCCAGGCTTTTTTTGTAGAAAGCACAAGCGAAACTCAAAATGGCTCTCTTGTTTTTGAAGAAAATGATAAAGTAGCAAGCAATCAAAATGTATTTCGTCAAGGCAACGGTATTTCCGAAAAAATAAACGTAGTACTTCAAGTTCAGCAGCCTGATAATTCTTTTACTACCGCTGATGGAGTTTTTGCAATGTATGACAATGCTTTTTCGACAAGCGTCACACCAGAAGACGCCGGCAAAATGAATAATCTTTCGGAAAACCTTTCTATCGTTCGTGCGGGCAGGAGGCTAAGTATCGAAAAGCGCCCTTTAATAGATGCAAAGGATACAGTGTTCCTGAGATTAGAGCAAACTAATCCTCGCAATTATAAATTCCACATCTCTCCTTATGACTTTAATGCGCCGCTCCTTTCGGCCTTTCTTGAGGATGCCTTTACTGGAACAAGCACACCAATAAGTCTTAACAGTCCTACTGTAGTAGACTTTACTGTTACAACTGCTGCTGCTTCTTCCGCTGTTGATCGTTTCATGATTGTATTTAAAAGTAATAGTACCCTACCTGTTAGTTATACTTCAGTAAAAGCGTTTCAACATAACCAAGGGATACAGGTAGACTGGAAAATAGCCACCGAAAGCGACATTAAGCATTATGAGATTGAAAAGTCTGCTGATGGAAGACAGTTTGCTAATGCGGGAACGACCGCTGCACGTTATAACAATAATGCAGCTGCAAGTTATAATTGGTTTGATGCTACGCCCATCAACGGTAACAACTTCTACCGCATTAAGGCTTTGGAAAATACCGGAACTGCAAAATATAGCCAAGTAGTTAAAGTGAATATTGCAAAAGGTAAAAGTGCAATAGTTGTTAATCCAAATCCTGTACTAGATAGAACAATGACCCTACAATTGCAGAACCAGCCTAAAGGGTCTTATACTGTTCGAATGTTTAATAGTGCAGGACAACAAGTATACTCAGCCAGGGTAGGACATGCAGGTGGCGCTTCATCACAAACTCTAAATTTACCAAGTAGTATTACGAAGGGAGTTTACCAGTTACAGGTAACAAATGGGGAAATTAATGTAACGCAGAAAATTGTTTGCAACTAACAATCCTTATTTAACCATTTGAAAATCTTTATATGAAAACTAAAATATTCATCACGTTCTTAATGATCCTGGTTATCCTCTCCCTTCCAACTATTGTGCAGGGGCAACCTGATCCGGGAGGAGATGTGGACGTTCCCATCGACGGCGGCCTCTCAATACTGCTCGCCGCCGGAGTTGCTTACGGCGCTAAAAAAATCCACGACAGCAGGAAGAAAAAGTCCGCACCAGGAGAAGATCCAACTCCAGAAAAGTAAAGGATTGACAAAAATAAAAGACCGCTTCAAAAATTGAACCGGTCTTTTATTTTATGTATGAATTTTCTTACTCTTTGAAGCAGTGGTTACCTCAACCTATCCAAACTCTTAATCAACTTCTCGTCTTTCCTGATATTTCTCAGCGCCAGGATAAAGAAGATGAATAATAGAATTGGTATCAGGCTACCCCACGAGTAGTTGCCTTTTAGCAAGGGATTTCTCTCTTTAAAAACTTCTATCTGCCACACTTCAAGTGCTATTAGGGCGATCGAACCAATTATACCAAAAACAGCAAGTTTAGTTTGTAGCGGCCTGTTCTTAAAAAGGAATATAGCGGCAAGGGCAAGTAAGGTTAACGCTATTCCCAAAGCGAATAATAAGAGGTTTTCTGTAGGTATAAAACGCTGCAGTGTTTCACCTGCCAGTGTTCCTGAAAACAAGGGTAACTGGGTAAACATAAATGCAGCGATAGCGGCAAGCAGTAACCAAACAGTTTGTATTCTTTGTATCATATGCGCTAAGTTTTGAGTTTTTTTGAATTTGAATATCCCTTTTTTATAAATTAATATTCAACAATTAAACCATCCAATTTGTTCCGACTACACTACCCCATTTCCGGGTAAAGTGGAAACTGTTGCATAAACTCGTTCACCTCTTTCCTTATTCTTGCCAAAGTATTTTCATCGTCAGCATTCATCAAAGTATTGTCAATAACGTTTACCACAAATTGCATGTGCTCTTCCTTCATTCCTCTTGTAGTAATTGCCGGAACGCCTACACGAATCCCACTTGTTACAAACGCACTTTTATCATCATACGGAACCATGTTTTTGTTGATCGTTATGTCCGCCTTGCCCAAAACTGCTTCAGCTTTTTTACCGCTAATGTTTTTATTTCTCAGGTCTATAAGCATAAGGTGGTTATCTGTTCCACCGCTTATGATCTTATAATCTTTCTCTACAAAAGCTTTCGCAACTGCCTGCGCATTTGATACCACCTGTTGCGCATAGGTAGTAAATTCATCAGAAAGAATTTCCCCAAATGCAATTGCTTTTGCAGCGATCACATGCTCAAGTGGTCCGCCTTGTGTGCCAGGAAAAACAGCCATGTCAAGCAGGTTGCTCATCATCCTCGTGTTGCCTTTTGGATCTTTTAAACCAAAGGTGTTCTCGAAATCTTTGTGCATTAAGATCACGCCGCCACGAGGACCGCGTAGCGTTTTATGGGTAGTCGAAGTAACAAAATGACAATGCTCGAAAGGCGATTTTAATAAGCCTTTAGCTATCAGGCCGGCCGGGTGAGCCATATCACACATTACAAAAGCACCTACCTCGTCTGCTACTTTTCTTATGCGAGCATAATCCCAATCGCGACTGTAAGCACTTGCGCCGCATACGATCATTTTCGGCTTTATTTCTCTTGCTTTACTCTCCAGCATTTCATAATCAACCAATCCTTCCTCACGGGTTACACCATAAAAATGTGGCTTGTATAATTTACCGCTGAAGTTAACGGCACTTCCATGCGTAAGGTGTCCACCCATACTAAGATCCAATCCAAGAATAGCATCGCCGGGTTGAAGTATACCAAGCATTACAGCAGCATTAGCCTGGGCCCCACTATGTGGTTGTACGTTGGCATATTCGCAATTAAATATTTCCTTTAGGCGGTCTATAGCCAGTTGCTCTGTTTTATCTACAACTTCACAACCACCATAATAGCGGCGGCCAGGGTATCCTTCCGCATACTTGTTAGTCATTACATTTCCCATGGCTTGCATTACCTGCAGGCTGGTGAAGTTCTCCGATGCAATCAGTTCAATTCCACGGCGTTGGCGCAGCAGTTCTTCATGGATAAGGTCAAATACCAGTGTATCTCTTTGCATGTATAATGTGCTTTGCGGCAAAAGTAGGTGAAAGTAAAAACCTGAATGAATTAAAAATGCAAAATGTAAAATGTAAAAAAATCAGAGACGTCTCTCCTCGTTTTTCATTTTGCATTTTGCATTATTATTTGGCTAGCAGAAGTTTTTCATAGCATCATCGTTGTGTCACTCACTT
>JAQBNN010000070.1 GCA_028288505.1 Segetibacter sp.
CTGGTTTCATGGCTGCCTTTCCGTACGTTTTCTGGGAGTTTTTTCGCTTCATAAAACCCGCACTTACACCAAAGGAGCTAAGCCATTCACGAGGAAGTATTTTCTGGGTTTCCTTTTGCTTCTTTACGGGCGCAGCTTTCGGCTACTTTTTACTAGGCCCCTTTACCTTTAATTTCCTGGCCAACTACACCCTCGGTACCAGCCAGGTGCTTGAAAGCAGGCCAACCCTCGATGATTACCTTGAGAACCTGTTAAACCTGATACTTGGTTGCGGTATAGCCTTCGAATTACCTGTTCTGGCCTACGTACTCACCCGAATTGGAATAATCACCCCAACCTTCCTTATCACTTATCGTAAATATGCTGCCGTTATTATATTGGTAGTTGCCGCCATTATTACCCCCAGTCCCGATTGGACAAGCCAGATGTTGGTATTTGTACCGCTCTTCTTATTGTACCAGATAAGCATTGGCGTATCTAAGCGTGCTTACAAAGAGGAAGAGAAAAAAGAAAAAGAGTGGAGTTAAATTCCATCTATAAGTAAGAAGAAAAACCTTCTTGTTATTACTGTAATTAGGGTTTCCTTAAATTCGCCCACATTATGCCAATGAACACAACATTCGATTTTAGTAAGCCTGTTGGTATTGGTGCCGACCATGCAGGGTATGAATACAAGACTGCCCTAACAAAGTACCTTGAAGAGAAAGGTTTTAAAATAAAGGACTACGGCACCTACTCCGCTGGTTCAGTTGACTATCCTGATTTCGCTCACCCAACATCAAAAAGCGTGGAAGCGGGAGAAGTGGCTTGTGGCATTTTGGTATGTGGAAGTGCAAATGGTGTAGCGATAACAGCAAATAAACACTCGGGCGTTAGGGCTGCAATCTGCTGGCTTCCCGAATTAGCATCTCTTGCACGGCAACACAATAATGCCAATATAATTTGTATTCCTGCCCGTTTTGCAAGTATAGAAGAAGCCTTGCAAATGGTTGACACTTTTCTTACAACTACATTCGAAGGTGGAAGACATGAGACAAGAGTAAATAAAATAGCATGCTGATAAACACGAAAAATTTGATGATGAAGAGTTATATTACGGGTTTTCTGTCTTTGGCTATAGGTTTTTATGCCGGCGCACAAACCAACGTAGAAAAATATGCCGCTACAATTACTGCGGCGGATCTTAAAAGTCAGCTTACAATAGTTGCTGGCCCTGCAATGGAAGGAAGGGAAACAGCTACCGAAGGGCAGCAAAAAGCGGCTGCGTATATTGCCAGCCAATTCCAGCAGTTTGGGTTAAAGCCTGCACCAGGCACCAGTAATTACCAGCAACTCTATCCCTTATATTACGATACTGTCACGAATGCATCATTAACTATAAACGGCAAAGCGTACAAGTTTGGAGAAGACTTTTTATCACTTGCACAAAACAATGAAACAAAAAACCTAAAAGGTAAGCAGGTAATTTTTGTTGGTTATGGTATAAGCGATAGTACTTATGATGATTATAAAGGGAAGAACGTAAAAGGGAAAGTAGTAATAATGTTTGCGGGGGAACCACGCAGAGACAGCATTTCCCTGATCACTAACACAACAAGAGCAAGTAAATGGACTTTCCCTGGCTTAAGTGTGAAAGCTGCTGCTGCCGCCAGTAAAGGTGCTGTGGCTGTTATAATTGTAAACCCTAATGCACCCGGCATCCGTCCTGAAACTGTTACCAGGAGAACTAACATCACTTATCCCCGTGCTGCTGCTGGTAAAACTGTAAATACCTTTTCAGTTTCACAGGCAGTTGCTTCAGAATTATTAACCCAAAATGTGTTTGATGGATTACTGGCTAAAGCAAAAGCCGGCGCGCAGCTTCAAGATGAAAACGTAAAAGTGAAGAAAAAAGTACTTTACAATTTTGCTGAGCAAAGGTTTGCCAAAAGCTCGAGTAATGTAGTAGGATATATTGAGGGAACAGACAAAAAAGATGAGTACGTTATTTTAACTGCACACTACGATCACCTGGGTAAAAGAGGAAACGTAATATTTAACGGCGCTGATGATGATGGAAGCGGTACCGTAAGCGTAATAGAAATGGCTGAAGCATTTGCAAAAGCCAAGGCTGAAGGAAACGGTCCAAGAAGAACAATGGTATTCATGACTGTTTCGGGGGAAGAAAAAGGTTTGTGGGGAAGCGAATATTATGGCGACAACCCATTGTTCCCGTTAGCTAAAACTTCGGTTAACCTTAATACTGACATGGTTGGAAGAATTGATCCAACACGCAAGGAAGGCGATTCTACCAATTACGTTTATATAATTGGCGACGATAAAATAAGCACTGATTTGGCAAAGGTTACCGACCAGGTGAACGAGAAGTATGTGAAATTAGAGTTGGACAGGCGCTTTAATGCAAATGATCCTAACAGGTATTATTACCGTAGCGACCATTACAATTTTGCCAAAAAAGGTGTTCCTATTATCTTCTATTTTAATGGTACCCACGCCGACTATCACAGGGCTACAGATACAATTGATAAAATTAATTTTGACGTGATGACCAAAAGGGTTCACCTTGTTTTTCATACTGCGTGGGAAATGGCGAACAGGAATGAAATGATGGTTAGAGACATTCCATTGAAATAGTTTGTTGATGGCGATATAAAAGGACCAGGAACAGTTAGCAAAGCTGAATTAAGAACAGAAAGTACAAGTGAGTGACACAACGATGTTGAAGAAAGTTATTCAGGCTAGCTACCTAAAAGAAATTTTATAGAGTATTCGGATTTATCCAATCTTTTTCTAAAGCCTCCTAAGTGGAGGCTTTTTTGTGCGAGAATTTCTTAAGTTGCATTTAATGGAATTACTGCAAGCTTTTCCTGCGTTTAACATGCGTGCTTTTGCTAAAAACAGGAACCTGTTGCCGGTTGTGTTTACAGCTTATGGAAACCCCGTGACTTGTAGCCATTGCAGCTTTGTAAATAAAGCGGTTAATAATTTCTGTACCAATTGCAGCTATCCTATTTGCCCTACAAAAGATCGGTTAGTTCTTTATAATTTTAGAATGAAGGCTCGAAAGGAGCTGCTGGTGAGGTGCGAAAATTCTATTATTTATGCCCGCAATGTGCTTTACATTCTTTCCACGGTGTGTTTTTTAGGATTGGCTTTTTTGTTTAGGGACAGCAAGCAGGCAGAATTTAAAGGCGTGCTAATGAGTGTGCTGGCAGTACTGTTTTTGTTGCTCGCAAGGGGGAGTATAAAAAATCCTTTCCCTTCTTTGCTTATTAGCTTTCTAATGCTGCTTACCGTGGCAGCCATTAATACCTGGAGTAATTTCGATACTTTATTTACCACCGCTACCGGTGTTTACATGTTGATTGCTCAATGTATAATTCTCTTTTATTTATTGAATGGTGTGAAAGGCGCTTTCCGGCTTGATGTAATGGTGGAAGAATTTAAAATTTAAATGGTGGAAGAAGCATACCAGGTACAATCGAGCTGCGACGAATGCGAAGTGAACGTGTTGGATCACCAACGATTTTGCCCTAACTGCGGCGCTCATCTTAGTGCCGAACCGGTTACTATCAACATTTTTAACCATTCTTCCCTACGACAACTCTTCTTTTTTTACTTCAGCTACTTGTTTGTTTGCCTGCTGGTTAAATACACAACCTGGTTCGATTCATACGACGAAATGTTCTGGATTGAAATTGTGCTGGCTGTAATTACCCTTCGCTTTGCGTGGCTTAACCGCACAGAACTACGGCCTGTGCTCAAGTTCAATAACTTCAGGTGGTACTTGTTGATTGGTGTAATTGGGCTGGCAGTTGGGGCTTCGAGTGTAATTAGCTATAGTGTACAGGAGGTAAATGTTACCTTTTTTAATTCTGAAGTCAGTTATTACAAGGCTTACAGGCTGTATTATTTTCCCGCTCTTTTAATGATCTATTCAATTGCCCTGATGCCCGCCATATTCGAGGAAATCACTTTTCGCGGCGTGATGTATAATTTAACCGCTTCGTTTTTAGACGAGCGGCTGGCAGTTATTGTAACCGCTTTCCTGTTTGCGATTATGCACTTAAGTCTTATTTCATTAATCTGGCTTTTGCCTTTTGGCATTTTTATCGGGCACTTACGAAGAAAATACAACACCATTTGGTATGGTGTCGTATTTCACTTCATGTTTAATTTCACCGCTGTTTTTATTGATCTCTACCGGCAGGGAGAGGTTCCGTCTTTTATTTCTTTTTAAAAAACCAAGGCATTTTTCTAGAGCTGTTATTAGGCTGCTGTACTACCGGCTCGTTATTTCCAACAATTTCTGCCTTTATCTTGCAACGATTAATGTCATTTTGGTATTCCCTTATTTTATCATCGTTCATCGTCGTTAAAATAGCTTGCTCATAGCTTTTAATTGCCGCTGTGTAATCTCCCTTCGTTTCATACATCATTCCAAACCTATCGTGTATCCAGCTTTTGTCAATGGTATAAACTTCCATGCAATGCTCAAGGTGCTCTTCCAATTCTTTAAAACGATCCGAATCCAGCATTACACTTGCCAGGTGAAAGTACGGATGCGGGTAAAAAGGATCTGATTTTATAGCCGTCCGAAAATGCTTTTCCGCTTTTTCGTGGTTTTCAAATTGCGTTTTATAAATCCACCCAATTGAGTTGTGAGCGGGGGCATAAGTTGGGTCATCATAAAGAATAGTTTCGTATTTCTGGAAGGCTTCGTGGAACGAACTGTTCCTAATATCTGCTTCGGCCTCCAGGTATAATTCTTCGTTTCTTGTCGTCATAATTTGTTTTTAAAAGGCTAAACCGTTCTAAATTAATACTTTCTCTTCTTTGGATTGGGTGAGTTCCCAAATTTTGACAAGCTTTTGACGTTTAAACGCCAAAGAGAAGTGCCGGATATATAAGAGAAATAAAGGAAGATTTTTTTAGCCAACTCTAGAATATCTATTAAACATCGTTGTGTCACTCACTTGTACTTTTAGTTTTTTATTCATCTTTCCACAACTGTACAAAAAGACTACTTTATGAACGAGTTTGCAGTCGGCATAAATTTTATACAACACTTTAAATGCAGGAAGTAGAAGGATAGCTTCTGTAATTCAGGTAAAATTATTTTATTGCACTACGTAATAAACGTAATAACTAACAGATTCATTTTACATGGCAGGCTCAATTAAAATTTTACCGCACTACACTTACGAGGATTATAAAAACTGGAAAGGCCAATGGGAATTGATCCACGGGATTCCTTTTGCCATGAGCCGTGAGCCAAACCACCAGAAAATAGCCAGTTCAATTATTGCCGAATTCGGATTTGCCTTAAAAAATACAGAGTTTGTAGTTTACATCCCGCTCGACTATAAAGTAGATGAAGAAACGGTTCTTCAGCCGGACATGTTGGTAGTAAAGGGCGATATAGAAAAAAGCTACCTCGATTTTGCTCCTGAACTTATTGTCGAAGTTTTGTCTACCGCCACCAGTTTAAAAGACAAGCACAGCAAATATTCCATCTACGAATCGCAGTTAATAAAATACTACGTAATAGTGTGCCCTGATACTAATGATATAGAAGTTTACGAGATGAAGGGCGAGGCTTATGAACTCAAGCAAAAAGGAAAAGCATTTACTTACCAGTTTTCCTTTTCAGAAACCTGCATTGCAGAGATCGACTTCAACGAGATCTGGAAATAAAACAACGACTGTAAATAGCTATCGTTCTTGCTGTGTTTAAATAAAAAGTACAAGTGTGCGACGCAAGAGAGCTTCATAGTAATTCTTCGGCCCGTGACCAAAAGAAAAAACCGGAAAAAATTGGCGTGCAATTGCAGGTAATAAGGTTACTTTTTTACCGATACCTGCCATACAATTCCGCTTACGTCATCTGCTACCAACATACTTCCATCTAATAAAACGGTGACGCCTACCGGCCTTCCGTAAACTTGTGTAGCATTAAGATCTTTTATAAAGCCGGTAAGAAAATCGATCGGTTTACCAGCAGGCCATCCATCTTTAAAAGGAACAAACGCAACTTTGTACCCGCTAAGCGAAGAGCGATTCCAAGAGCCATGCTGGCCTATAAAAGCACCGTTGTGGTACTGCGAAGGGAAAGCAGTTTTATCGTAAAAAGCAAGGCCTAAAGAAGCAGTATGGGAGCCGAGTGATACATCAGGTACAATCGATTTTGCTACAAGATCGGGGCGTGGCTGCTCCTTCATTCTCGGGTCTTCATGTGTGCCAAAGTAGGCGTAGGGCCAGCCATAGAAACCGTTCGACTGCACACTTGTAAGGTAATCTGGCACTAATTCATCTCCAAGGTTGTCACGTTCATTTACCGCTGTCCATAGTGTTTCTGTGCCGGGTGCCCATGCCATGCCAACAGGGTTTCGTAAACCACTTGCATAAATTCGTTCCCCCGAACCGTCGGGGTTAACTTCTAAAATATTAGCGCGGCGCACCTCGTTTTCCATCCCGTGCTCAGCATTATTACTGCCCGAACCCACAGAAATGTAAATTTTAGTGCCCTGTTTATTGGCTATGATGTTGCGGGTCCAATGGTTATTGTAGCCGCCAGCTGGAAGACTTACAATTTTTTTTCCTGCACCTGATATATGGGGCGCAACTGAAGTGTAGGGATATTGAACTAAGCCATCTGTGTTTGCTACATAGAAATAATTATTAAGTACCAGCATACCTAATGGCTGGTTCAATCCTTCCAAAAAAGCAGAACGGCTTTCGTAAATACCGTCCTGGTTATTATCCTTAAATATGGTTATTCTATTTGCACTTTCTCCATAACCGTGCGTCCTAATCTTTGGATGAATGCTGGCACCCAACTTTTTAATACCCGATAAAATCGTATTAGATTCTGCTACAAAAATGTCTCCGTTTGCTGCCTGGTAAATCCAGCGGGGATGGTCAAGCCCATCTGCAAAACGCTTGACAATAAAACCTACGGGTGCTACCGGCGTTTTATCTTTTGGCCATTTAATTACTTTACTAAAAAGCGTTGTTGATTTCGTTTCGTTAGGAGCAGGCAAGCTATCGGCCTGGTAACTGGTAGGAGTAGGTGTTTTAGAAGCACTATTACAAGAAGCAAAAATAATTATTGAAAGGACCGCAAAATATTTAAAGGACGGCAAGAAGGATTTAGTCATTGTGACCTGTTGCGTTTTATGTATTTATACAAAGTACGCAAGTCAGCTTTAAATTAGATTTAAAATTATGTAATTTTTAGGTGAGTTTTGGGACGGGCTAGGGTGTTTCATGGCGGCATCGTTGTGTCACTCACTTGTACTTTTAGCTCAATGTTCTACCGCAGTGCGTACACTCACTCAAGATTTTGTTTTTTAACTCGCCAAATAAGCGTGGATGCTTTTCTTCTAAAATAAAGTTCTACCTATAAAAAATCATGTAGTGAACCTGGGAGTAATGCCGGGGCTCGCCTGGCACACTATTTACCTTCAAGCCTAGCTTCATGTTCTCGGTCGGATTGAAAATGATCATGGGGTAATTAAACCTCTTTTGAAAAGGCTTTGGTCCCTGGCTGTTATTGTTTGCGTGGGTGTATAAGTTTCCATTGTCGTACAATGCTTCCAGGTCGTAACTCTTTATTGCACTATTTCTTGTGAACGCTACAATAGCATACTTACGGCTTGTATCAAAATTATAATAGTGCACCTTATTATGTTCTATGGCAGTTGGCTCCCTGAAATTGTTATCAGGACTTAAAGTCCAACCGATGCTTTTCATAAACGAATATATTTGAGTGTGGTTTGTTTGAGCAGGGGCTTGTGAAACAATAACTAACAAAAAAAGAATTGTAATGCCGCTTGATAAATTGTAAATCTTTTTCATAACGCATTTTTATATTACAAAATTTGTAAATAAAAACGGCTTTGTCAAGTGGAAAAGTGACGCCTGTAAAAGGAATTTAGGTGCGGAAAAATAGGTTGATGTAGGTGCATTTCACTGATCGTCCTTGCCAGACTTCTCTCTCTTGTTTCAGTTAGACCTGGTCCTTGGGGGTAGAGAGCCGAAAGGATGTATACAGATGAACCTCTGAAGTTGAACCGCAGCTCCTAAAAGCAAAACATAGAAAATGCAGCATGAAAATATATAAGTACAAGTGAGTGACACAACGATGACGCCATGAAAACCCAATGCTTGTCCCCAAAGAATATCTAATCCCTTTAAATAATCCCTTTAAACTCTTAGCTTAACTTTTTAACCATGGTAAGTATCGTTCCTATAGCTACGGTTTCATTGGTTTCGTCGTAAACATTAACGTACCACTTTACAATTCCCTTTGCTATTTCTTCAGGCTCGCGCTTATCCTGCTCAATCTTTTCTTTTACAGTAAGCTTTACACCTATGGTGCTACCGGCATATACGGGCTTGGTGAACCGGAACTCCTCCAGGCCGTAATTTAGTAAAACCGGTCCCTTTTTAGCGTCAACAAACAGCCCGGCAGCGGCACTTAAAATAAAGTACCCGTGGGCAACGGGTTTTTCGAAAAGGGTTCCTTCAAGCGAAGTATGATCCGTATGGGCGTAGAAATGATCCCAGCTTAAGTTGGCGAAATTGGAAATATCGGCTTCGGTAATTGTTCGTTTTGCTGTTACCAAAGTATCTCCAATGTGCAATTCCTCGAAGTGCTTTCTGAAAGGGTGCACATTGTCTTCTGTTTGCTTTCCGTTGGGCTGGTAAACATTTGTGATGGCACTAAGCATGGTAGGCGAACCCTGCAGAGCCACCCGCTGCATGTAATGTTTTACGCCTCGTACTCCGCCCATTTCCTCGCCGCCACCTGCTCTGCCGGGACCACCATGGACCAACAAGGGTAGCGGACTGCCGTGGCCGGTGCTTTCTTTAGCACATTCATTATTTAAAACAAGGATTCTGCCATGGTGTGTGGCGGCACCTAAAACAAAATCTTTTGCAATACGGCTGTTGGCAGTTACAATAGAACATACCAACGAGCCTTTGCCTTTTTTTGCCAATTCTATTGCCTCTTCGGTTGTATTATAAGGCATCAGAGTACTTACAGGACCGAAAGCTTCTATTGTATGAGCTTCTTCGCTACCGAAGGGATTTTGGTTTAACAATAATATAGGTGACATGAATGCACCTCTTGTTGCATCCGCATCAATTACATCAACTTCATCAAGATTACCGTATGCTATTGTAGCGTTTCGGAGAATTTCGTTTACATGCTTTTTTACATCTGCTACTTGGCTCTTGCCTGCTAAGGCACCCATTCTCACTTTTTCGTTCTGAGGATTGCCGATAGTGGTTTGGCTTAACGCTTTTCCTAAAGCAATATGAACATCTTCTAATTTATTTTCGGGAACGAAGATGCGACGGATGGCGGTGCATTTCTGACCTGCCTTCACGGTCATTTCTTTACGAACTTCTTTTATGAAAATATCCCACTCGGGCATCTGGTGGGTAACATCAGTTCCGAGGACAATACAGTTTAGGCTATCGGCCTCCATATTAAAGGGAACACATTCTTCAAGGATTCTCTTATTAGATTTTAGCATTAGGCCTGTTGAAGCAGAACCTGTGAAGGTGATTACATCCTGGGCCGTTACGTGCTCGAGCAGATCGCCAGTGCCGCCACAAAGAAGTTGTAGTGCTCCTGCAGGTAAAATATTGGAAGCAACAATTTCTTTTACCACTGCCTCCGTTACAAACGAAGTTACTTGTGCAGGTTTTACAATAGCCGGAACACCTGCTAAAAGGTTCACAGCAATCTTTTCTAACATACCCCACACTGGGAAGTTGTACGCGTTAATGTGAACTGCAACTCCCTCTTTAGGAACCAATATATGTTGCCCTATAAAACTGCCGCCTTTACTTAAATTATGGCTCTCTCCATCAAGGCAAAAAGTTTCGTTAGGAAACTTGCGGCGAAGAGAGGCATTTGCGAAAAGGTTTCCAATGCCGCCTTCAATATCAATCCAGCTATCCAAACGAGTTGCGCCAGTTTGGAAACTTATTGCATAAAATCTTTCTTTTTGTTCAGTCAAATGCAGAGCGAGAGCTCGCAGCATTCTGCCTCTTTCATGAAACGTCATTTTACGTAGTGCCGGGCCTCCAACCGATCTTCCATAGTGAAGCATACCGGCAAAGTCTAATCCGTTTGTTGTAGCTGCTGCTACAACGTCACCTGTAACAGCATTATACAGAACTTGTCCCTCGCCATCTCCTGTTATCCACTTCCCTGTTACGTAATTTTCTAATTTCAGCATTCGTAGTTTTTAAGAACGACAAAACTAACACTTGTTAGGTAATTTGATTAACGGCTGCTTTTGGAACAATATGGTAATTTGAAGGAGCTATTTTTTGTTATGAGCGTAGCCGAATTGAAATAACTTTGTACGAAAAAGTAGAAACCTTTTCTTCTCAGGATGACCTTCGAGTTGTTCCTGAAGTTGTTGAAAAGTTAGAGGCGAAAGAAAGTTCGACTCTTGATATTAATGCCGTTTTCGAAAAAGCGGCAAGCAAGTATGGCAATACTTTGCAGAAACTTGCTCAATGATAAGTCTTGATAAGTTCTTAAATTACATGAACTTTCCATAGAAAGGTTTGGAGGTTCGCATGGTACTAGATTTACTTAGATGTTGGAGTCTGCGATCGTCCGACCTTATCAAATATTTGAAGGAGCTGGTTTGTACACATCAGGAATTGAAAAAGCTGCTGCTATTGCTGAAAGGCTGATAATAAATCATCCTTTTGTTAACGGGAATAAACGTACAGGATTCCTTGCAATGTTTTTGTTTTAGCGGAAGAAGGCTTTGAATTAATTGCGGATGAAGAAGAGGCTTATACTATCACCCTTAATATTACCACTGGCGTCTACTCTTTCGAAAAAATAGTAGAATGGCTTCAAGCCAACACAACAAAAAATAGTTAGCCCGCCCAGCTCTAAGACTGCAGAACAATGTGCAGAAAGTACAAGATTGCGACGCAACGGCTGCACCATATTACCACAACTGCTGACTACCACAATAAAAAAAACCTCCGTAAAGAGGCTTTGCAGTTGGTATCGGTGCTAACTCTATTTTAAACGTTTATCTATTTCTACACAGAGGTTATTGAAGATTTCATCAACCGAACCCTCACCGGGAACATGTACAACTTTATTAAACCTTGCGTAGTAATCTGCTACTACCGACGTTTTTTTATGGTATTCTGTTATACGTGCACGTACCACTTCTTCACCATTATCATCACTTCTGCCGCTTGTAAGACCCCGCTGTAAAAGGCGCTTTACCAGCTCTTCTTCGCTCACAATTAAAGCCAACACAACACCAATTTCGGTTTGTTTAAGTTTTAGTAACTTATCTAAAGCTTCACTTTGTGCTTCGGTACGAGGGAAGCCGTCGAATAAAAAGCCTTTGGCCCCAGGATTTGCTTCCAGCGCCGTGCTTATCATTCCAATAACCACTTCATCAGGAACTAATTGTCCCTTATCCATAAAGCTCTTGGCTTCCATGCCTAGTGGTGTTTGACCAGCAATTTCTGAACGTAAAAGGTCGCCGGTTGATAAATGCTTGAGCCCGTACCTAGAAATCAACTTTTCGCTTTGGGTGCCTTTGCCACTACCCGGAGGACCAAACAGTATGATATTGAACATTTTGCTTACAAACCTTAAATGAGCAGCAAATATACGGGTTGACACTTATAAATACTTTAACAGAAATGCTTTTACCTTAAAATCTAAATAAAACTCCATAGCGTACATTAACACAATCGGCTTTTTTTATGTCGTAAATTTGAACTTATGCGTATTAAGATCAATTGGTATATAACAACCTTCATTACTATTTTTATGTGGTACGGTTGTTATTCTCAACCTTCAGCAAAAAAAAATAATATGGATACAGTTAAAAATAACCCTGTTTTTAGTAAAACAGATACCGCTACCGTAGCGTTGCCCGAAGATGAATGGAAGAAAGTTTTGACACCCGAGCAATACTATGTTGCCCGACAAAAAGGTACCGAGAGGCCTGGAACTAGCAAGTATGAATATTCGAAAGAAATAGGAACTTATTATTGTGCGGCTTGTGGCAATGGTCTTTTTAAAAGCGATACAAAGTTCGAAAGCGGCTGCGGCTGGCCCAGCTTTTACGAGCCAATAAGTAAGGCCGCCATTATTTACACCCCCGATAATACCCACGGAATGCAAAGAACGGAAGTGCAATGCGGACGTTGTAAAGCGCACCTCGGTCACGTGTTTGAAGATGGCCCACCACCCACCGGTTTACGTTATTGCATCAACGGTGTCATCCTCGATTTTGAAAAGGCAAAAGATGTAGAAAAAAAGTATAAAGCAAATCCTCCCGCCTCGGGTGGTGAGTAGTTGGTTGTCAGCCGGGGTTTTTCATGTCATCATCGTTGTGTCACTCACTTGTGCAGTTGCTACAACTGGCATCTTTAAGACAATCTCGGGTAAAGAACATCATAACTATATTTGGGGAAGAGGTCGTTGAGAAACGGCCTTTTTTCATTTTGTAAAATGCAGGAAAAGCTGAACAGAAAACAGAAGGATGAACGGATTGCGACGCAACGATGATGCTATGAAATACCAATGCTGGTACCAAAAAACACGGACTTCTGTTTTTACCACTTTCAAATAAAACCGTTAAGACAAGAAAAATAAACAGGGTTAGAGAAACTTATACTTCTTTTATTCAAGCCATACGGTAATAATTTAGAAGTTTACTAATAAAACACAGAAATCATTTAAAGAATCAAAAGAAGATTATCATCGTGTTATCTTACTTTTGCGGCATGAAATTAAGCCAGCTTGCCGAAACGCTTATCGGCTCAGAAATAGTGAAACTTGGGAATGCAATAAGTGAACGCATTCGACAAGGCGAAAAAATTTACAACTTCACCATCGGTGATTTTGATCCTTCTATTTTTCCAATACCACAACAATTGGAAGACGAGATCATTACCGCGTATAAACAGCACTTCACCAACTATCCTCCTGCAGACGGTATTGCAGAACTAAGAAGCGCAGTTGCCGGCTTTTTACAAAAAGGCCAGGGGTTGGATTATAACATTAGTGAAATTCTTATTGCTGCCGGTGGACGCCCTCTTATTTATACAATTTTTAAAGTAATTGTAGACAGAGGTGACAAGGTAATTTACGCTGTCCCTAGCTGGAACAACAACCACTATGTGCACATGAATGAAGGGGTGCATTGTAAAATTGAAGCAACGGTTGAGAACGACTTTATGCCTACTGCAGAAAGTATTGCTCCACATATTGCTGGTGCTACTCTTCTTTGCCTTTGTTCACCTCAAAATCCTACGGGTACCACACTTCATAAAGAGGAGCTTGAAAAGATTTGCGACCTCGTGATTGAAGAAAACAAGCGCCGCAGCGATGATGAAAAGAAGTTGTATGTAATGTACGACCAGATGTACTGGACGCTAACCTTTGGTAGCACAGAACATTACAATCCGGTTATTTTAAGACCAGAAATGCGTGAATACACAATTTTTGTTGATGGAATTTCTAAAGTATTTGCGGCAACAGGTGTAAGGGTCGGTTGGTCGGTTGGCCCTGCTGCTATAATTGCAAAAATGAAAGCTATACTTAGCCATATAGGTGCATGGAGCCCAATGGCAGAACAAAAAGCTACTGCAAGGTTTCTTACACAGGAAGAGAAAGTAAAGCAATACTTAGTGCACTTTAAAGCCGAAATTGAAGAAAGGTTGAGAAGAATTTATGAAGGTTTTATAAAACTTAAACAAGAAGGCTTTTCTATAGACGCTGTAACCCCACAAGCTGCTATTTACCTCACTATAAAAATTGATCTTGCAGGTAAAAAAACGGCTGCAGGAGATGTATTAAACAACCAGGGAGATGTAACTGCTTACTTGCTTAGTGAAGCTAAGCTTGCAGTGGTTCCTTTTTATGCCTTCGGTGCAGAGGATCATTCTCCATGGTACCGCCTGAGTGTTGGTACTTGTAAGAAAGAAGAAATAGACGAAATGCTCGGAAAACTAAAGGAAGCATTACAAAAGTTACAATAAAATTAAAGGGACCAAATGGTCCCTTTAATTTTTCAGTTCTTGTTAAACAAAAACTGAAAAGGCTTCAACTTGTTCTCACGAATGATCTGTTCTATCACGTGCCTTTTTCGTATTACTTTATATTGGTTTACATCAATGATCTCGTTAGAGATACAAAATTGCTGAAGTGATTCTACAGTAAACAACATTTCGTTAAGCCTTTGTACTTCATGTTCTAACTCGGTGGGATCTGGAAACATATTTTTGGATAGTACCAATAAATCCCGGTTTGCTGCTTTCATAACCGTTGGTTTACAGAATTTAGATTTAGTAATGCAGTTATGAAAAAGCGCCAAAATTAATCCTATCTTACCGGTTTTTGTTTACGCTTGGACAGCCACAACCTCGTCCTCCAGACTTTCCAAAAACACTGCAACTGCTAATAGTTACCGATATAGTAACCAGTAATAACAATAAAACAGATATTTGGTTAACTTTTTTCATAATTCATTTTCTTGAATCGAAGCTAATAAAAAACGATTCAATAATAAGAGTAAAACATTCGTGCCAAAAAAATTTAACACTACAGTACTTGTTGCACCTCTTGATTGGGGCATAGGACATGCGACCAGGTGCATACCAATTATCAATCAATTACTACATTCGAATTGCCGTGTTATTATCGCTGCCGAAGGTCTTCAAAAGCATTTGCTGCAGTTAGAGTTCCCGCATTTACAAATTCTGCCTCTTATGGGTTATCGTATTACCTACTCTACTAATAAACGACTTTTACCTTTAAAAATTATCCTCCAACTACCAAAAGTTTTTAAAGCCATTCGTAATGAAAGGAAATGGTTGAGAAATGCAATTACTGAATTTGGAATCAACGTAGTGATCTCAGATAACCGCTATGGTTTGCAGGACTCGAGGGTAAAATGCGTAATCATAACACACCAGTTAACAATTAAAGCGCCTCTCGCAATAATCGAACGTGTTATGCAAAGTATCAACTACAGTTTTATTAAAATGTTCGATTACTGCTGGGTACCTGATGAAAAAGGAGAAACAAACCTTGCTGGTATACTTTCACACCCTAAAAAGCTTCCCACAATACCCGTGCAATACTTAGGTGCACTTAGCCGCTTAAACACAAAAAAGGCTTCGGAAACTAAGTATGATTTGCTTTGTATTATTTCAGGTCCTGAACCCCAGAGAAGCCTGTTAGAAAATAAGCTGCTTAAAAATCTTGAACAATACAACGGAAGGGTTTTATTTATAAGAGGCCTACCCGGAAGCAGGCGGGTAATCCCTTCATTTAAAGATCTTACAATAGTCAACCATCTTCCTGCGGCAGAGCTTGAAAAAGCTTTTAATGAAAGCACCTATGTTATAAGCCGTACCGGGTATACAACTGTTATGGATCTTTGTAAGCTGCAAAAAAAGGCCATTTTAATTCCAACCCCGGGACAAACCGAGCAGGAGTACCTTGCGAAACACTTGTACAAACAGCAATGGTGTTTGTATTACCAGCAAGACAAATTCAGCCTAAACGAAGCGCTTAAAAAAGCAGAAACATTTCCCTTTAAAATTCCCCCCTTTACTATGGATTCCTACAAAGAAATAGTAGACGAACTTGTGAATTCCTTACATAGGGCAGAAGTAGATGTAACTACCTTTGCCATCAAATAAAATCGTTTGAACGAACAGCGAAAAGGACATCTTGCAGTACTTGCGGCTAATATTATTTTCGCTGCAAACTTCAGTGTCGTTAAGTTTATTACGCCTTCTTTAATAAAGCCTTTTGCTTTAAACGTGGTACGTGTTGTTGTAAGTGTCGCCCTGTTCTGGATCATGTATTTTTTAAAGCCATCAACTATAGGTATTCAAAAGAAACATATCTCTCGTTTTCTAGTTTGCGCTGCTACCGGGGTCGCATTAAACCAAATGCTGTTTATAAAAGGAATTTCCTTAACCACCTCTATTCACGGAGCCCTGCTTATGTTAGGCTCTCCAATCTTTATCACCTTTATTGCCGCCTGGCTTTTGAAAGAAAGATTAGGCCTTACCAAAATACTCGGGCTAGTTATAGGTGTTGGCGGAGGCGTTCTTCTTATCTCGATGAAGGAAACTTCGGGCACTGGGAGTAATATAATTTTAGGCGACATTCTTGTTTTGGTAAATGCCATTTCTTATGCGTTCTATCTGGTGCTTGTTCGCCCATTAATGAAAGAGTATACACCTATACATGTAATGCGCTGGGTATTTACGTTTGGCATGTTCATGATCCTTCCTTTCGGTTTGCATGAAACTGCTGGTGTTAATTGGCAGGCCTTTAATAGTGCATCGTGGATCTCGCTTTCATTTGTTGTGATCGGTGCTACTTTTTTTGCCTACCTGTTCAATATTTATGGCGTTAACGTTATTGGCCCATCAGCTACTGGTGCATACATTTATACGCAACCTGTTTTTGCTACCATCGTTGCAATGGCGTTTTTAGGCGAGCATATTACAACTCCTAAAATTCTTGCAGGGTTATTAATCTTTGCAGGTGTTTTCCTGGTGAATTATAAGAGTAAAGCGCCAGGCCAGCCAGCGTAGAAGCCAAGACTGCAGAGTTTTTATTTTTCTTTTTTGTATACAGGCTGTATAGTCCTAATTCAACATTGTTGCGTCGCAATTCGTTCATCTCTAGTGCTACTATTAAGCTTTTCCCGTGTTTTGTTTTTATGAAGCCTTTCCCAATATTCTCACTGCTACCTGTTCATGCAATTGATTGTAGCACAGGTATTCGTATTCATATCCGGTTTCTTCAATCCATTCCTGAAATGCTTTAAACTCATGCTCCTGCCACCTTGGATAATTGAAGTACTCATCGAAGATGATGATTGTTCCCTCTATAATCCGGTGTTTCATAAAATCAAAAATTACCTTAGTCGACGAGTACAAATCACAATCTACGTGTAGTAAGGCCAGCGGTTGTGAGTTTTGCTGGACAAATAATGGTAAAGTTTCGTTGAACCAACCTTTATGTAAAACAACATTTGCTTCGAATTTCGGTAGCGCTCCCTTTAGGTCAAAAAAACCTTCCCCATATCCGGGCTTCCAGTATTCGGGTAGTCCTTCAAAAGAATCGAATCCATGAAAAGTGACGTTTTTATTTGGAGCCATGTAATTAATGGAGGAGCCTTTATATACTCCAAACTCACAATACAACCCATCTTCTATGAGCGGCACCTTGTTAAAAATGAAATCGTATACTTCAAACGAAGTATTTAAGGGAATAGCAAGTTCCATGTTATTTAAAACATAGTAAGCGGTCTCCGTATTGGCAATTTCGAGCAGCCTGTTTTCGATGTTGGTTATGGACTTTTTAACTTCGTCTTTAACATGAACACGTACACGCTTTATTACTTTGTTGAGGCTCTTAAACAGGTACATTTAATATTTGTTTAGTTGTTTCCAATCCGGTTTTACATATAACTTTTCCAATCGTTCTGGTTGTTTCTTAAGCTTACCTGCGAGGCTTAAGCACTAAACATAAACTATTTACTGGCGCAAAAAATATAGTAAGGTTCTCGGGCACAGCTAAGAGTTGAAATACTTACACATACTAACCTAAAATGGTAGCCAAAAAAAGAAGTAAAACGAATGCAGTTTGAAACTTGTGGTGCTATATGATAAACAGATGAAGTGATGCGACGCAACGATGATGCTATGGAATACTAATGCTTGTATTAAAATTATTTTAACCTTAGTGGGTTAACTTGGGAAAGTCGAAGAACAAGAATTCTTTTGGGGCGTTTTTAAAATCTTTCCAAAGTTTTATATTGGCTTTAACTGCAAAGATACCACAGGTAGGCATGTTGTTGATACGGGCATTACTTAGCGAGTTTGCAAACTCGGTAATACCGGGATTGTGAGAAAAAATAGCAACTGTTTTATCAGAGTCATTCTGGTCTTCAACTACAGAATAAAAAACATTTAGGGTTGCTTCATATAATGCCGGAACCGTGATGATATGTTTATTTTTTACATCGTAGGCTCCAGCAAAATATACAGCTGTAGTATATGCACGTGTTGCGGGGCTGCTTATAAAACGATCTATCTCAATCTTCTTTTTAAGCAACCGCTTAGCCATTTCGGGGGCATTTTTAATTCCCCTTTCATTTAGTGGGCGGTCGCGATCGCTAACGGCGTAATCCCAACTGCTTTTAGCATGGCGTATCAACAATAACAATTTCATAATAGAGATTTGATTGCTGAAATTACTGTATAAAAATAACCGTAGAAAAAGCACTGATTGTGAATAAGTGTGAGGTCTCTCTTGCTTACTGCGTTTGTTGTTTTCTATGGCTAAAAATATTATTTAGTAACCTCTCTCGTTCTTGCCTTCCATGTAGTTAATGAAAGCCTTGTTAACCACTTTATTGCCACCAGGTGTTGGGTAATTGCCTGTAAAATACCAATCACCCGTGTTGGTTGGGCAACTTGCATGTAGGTCTTCAATGGTTTGGTAAATAACTTCAACCGGGGTTTCAATATCAGGAGGCGTAATCAGTTGAGCGATCTTGTTAGATATTTCTTCTGTAGTAAAAGGTTTGTATACTTGTCTTACTACATTTTCTGTATGTAGCTGGCTGTTGCACTGCAGTTCTTTACACCTTGCATACAGTTCGTCTAATAAAGGCATCATGTTCCTTTCTTTCAGCAAAGCAGTAGCAGCTTTAAAAGCAATAAAATCACCCAGCTTACTCATATCTATTCCATAGCAATCGGGGTAACGTATCTGTGGGGCAGATGAAACAACAATGATCTTTTTCGGCTTCAGCCTCGAGAGCATTCTTACGATACTTTCTCTAAGGGTAGTGCCTCTAACTATCGAATCATCAATAACTACAAGGGTATCTACAAAATCACGAACCGTTCCGTAAGTTATGTCGTACACGTGTTGCACCATTTCATTACGATTGTTATCCTCGGTAATAAATGTGCGCAGTTTTACGTCTTTTATGGCAATTTTTTCCTGCCTGATCTTTCGGTTGATCATAGCAGAAAGTTTCTCTTCGTCAACCTCGTTACCCCAGCTTAAAATACGTGATACTTTAATCTGGTTCAGGTAATCTTCCATGCCTTTAACCAACCCAAAATAGGCTACCTCTGCTGTATTGGGGATATAAGAAAAGATAGTATTCTTTAGATCGTAGTCTATTCGCTCAAGTACGGGTTTACTAAGTTTATGGCCAAGTGTAATTCTTTCGCGGTAAATCTTTTCGTCGCTACCACGGCTAAAATAAATTCTTTCGAAGCTGCAGGCGCGCCTTTCTTTTACATGTAAAACCTGTTCAATTTTGTAAGTACCGTCAGACTTTACTATTAACGCATTCCCGGGCATTAGCTCCAGCACTTCATTTTCACCTACATTAAAAGTTGTTCTAATAGCTGCTCTTTCACTAGCGGCAACTATTACATCATCGTTAATATAGTAATACGCTGGGCGGATGCCATTTGCGTCACGTAAAACGAAACTATCGCCTGTTCCTAATAAGCCACCTATTGTAAAGCCCCCATCAAACAATGAAGCTGCCTTTCTTAATACTGAAGCTATGTTTCGCTCATCTAGGTTGGCCTCATCTTCCTTAACTAAAAAGTGATGTATCACTTCCAGCATTGCAGCAAGATCGCTTTGCTTGGAAAAATCGCCAACTTCAAAATTAATATGCTTGAAAAGCTCTTCTGTATTAATGAGATTAAAGTTGCCCGCCAGTGCAAGGTTACGAGCAGGTATCGCGTGTCGTTTAATAAAGGGATGACAAAATTCAACGTTGTTCTTTCCCTGGGTGCCATAGCGCAAATGCCCCAGTAGTAGTTCGCCTAAAAAAGGCAGGTGACCTTTAAGTAGTCCCGGGTGTTTTTTTATGTCAGGCTGGTATTTCTCCAGTTCGTTAAATTCTTTACCAATAGTAGCAAAAAGATCAGCTATTGCTTGTTGAGCATTGCTGCGATGGCGGTACATAAAAGGATAACCTGGTTCTACATTCAATTTTACTGCGGCTAATCCTGCACCATCCTGTCCACGGTTGTGTTGCTTTTCCATAAGCAGGTATAGCTTATTTAAGCCATACATAACGCTGCCATATTGTTGCAAGTAATAAGAGAACGGCTTTCTTAAACGTATGAATGCAAGTCCACATTCATGTTTTATTTCATCACTCATATAAAAATCAAGTCGCGAAGGTATTAAGATATTTGTTTTGCCAATGTTATAATAACTGCTTTTGAACGAGAAAGGGTGTGCATGTCGCAATCTCTTTCTATAAAACTGGCACTACTTGACTAAGCAGCTTTACTATTTGTCGAAAAACTACGTTGTACTATAAAAAATTTTGCGTGGTACATACTTTTTTTATTTTCTGTTTTGGGTAAGCACCAACTTCTCGGCAAGCCATAAAAATTCCTGAACAAAAACATCAACAGACTTTTGAAAACTTTTTTCGAGCAGGTTTCCTTCAAAATCAAACTTCTTGTCAACGAAAGGCGTCACCATCATATAAGGGCTTGGAATACCAAACAAAGCACAAATAAACTGTTGCATTTGCATTGCTGCTCTTATGCCACCCAAAGCGCCTGGAGAGGCGGTAACAATACCAAAAGGCTTGTGCGTTTGCTTCGGAAAATGATCGAACAGGTTTTTCATTGCAGCCGTATAGCTTCCATTATATTCTGGCGAAACAAGTATAAAAGCATCAGCAGCAAACATTCTTTCCGACAGCGGTCTGTACACTTCCGGTGTTCTTTCTACTGCAGTATAAACTTCTTGCTGAAGGGCTAAAATGTTCCATTCCCGTACGTCAATTATTCCTACTTTATGGGCAGTAGTCGTCGATAAGTATTTATGAAGGAACAACGCTACTCTTTGTGTTATACTTTCTTTCCTGGGGCTTCCGGCCACTATTTCTATATTCATTTCCTATGTCTGTTATTTTTTTTGAAGCGAGCATTAGTTTACATGGCAACATTGTTGTGTCACTCACTTGTACAGTTTTTTAATGATTGATCGGTACCTCTATCACCAAAAACTCTGTCTCTTCGGCACTAACGATGGTGTTGATATTTGTTTGCCAAACACCCATAGCATCTCTTCGATTCAATTGCTCCCCGTTAATAGTTAATTGACCTTCCAAAACAAAAACGTAAACGCATTTGTTCTCAGGTTCAAAAGTGTAAGTAATCTTTTGAGGTGTTTCAAAATAACCTAAGGTTAAAGTAGCATTCTGGTTAATCCAGCAATGTTGTACGCCTTCTTTGTTGCTTACAACTACCTGTAATTTGTTCTTCCGTTTTTCTTTCGGGAAAGAACGCTTCTGGTAACGAGGCTGTATGTTCTGCAACTTTGGTTCAATCCATATCTGCAGAAACTGTACTTCTTCATTACCTACATTATATTCTTCGTGCCGGAGACCACTTCCTGCGCTCATTATCTGTACGCCACCTTCTTCTACAACTTCACTGTAACCAAGGCTGTCCTTGTGGTTCATTTTGCCTTTAAGCATTATGCTTATGATCTCCATATTGGTGTGAGCATGAAGGCCGAAGCCACCACCTTTCTCCACGCTGTCATCATTCAAAACCTTCAACAGGCCAAACCCACGATTTACAGGATTTTGATAAGATGAAAACGCAAATGAAAGGTGGCTTACCAGCCAGCCAATATCTTTTACACCACGGTCACCGGCACGATGAATAATAGATTGCATTATGCCTGTTTAATCATTTCAACATTAAGCACCAGTCTAACCTCGTCGGCCACTACAACTCCACCGGCTTCCGTAACCGCGCTCCACTTAAGGCCGAAATCTTTACGGTTTATCTTACCATTTATTTCAAAACCTTTTCTTTCCATTCCCCATGGGTCAACAACGTCGCCGTTGAAATCAACTTTCAATGAAACTGGTTTAGTTACGTCACGTATTGTTAAGTCGCCTTTTAGCGTGTATTCCTCGTTGGAAACTTTCTCGATGCTTGTACTCTTAAAAGTCATTTTAGGAAATTTTTCTGCGTTGAAAAAGTCGTCACTTTTTAAGTGGGCGTCCCTGTCAGCACTTTTTGTATCTACGCTGTCAATATCAGCTTCAAAAGATGCTGTTGCTTTTGTAAGGTCGTTTTCGTCAACTTCAAGGGTAGCATCGAAGGTTTTAAAAATACCTGTAACGGTAGAAATCATAAGGTGCTTAACCTTAAACATTACATCGGAGTGCGCAGGATCGATTTTGTAAGTAGCCATTTTTTGTTGTTTTTATGATTAATAATAATTTGCTTCATGAAAAACACTTTGAGCACAGCACCGTAAGTACAGTGAGTGACACAACGATGCTTAATTGAAAAACTAAACCCCTGTAAGCAAAATTTCCTATTAGGTTTAATTATATAAAAATTAGTCCTAGCTCAAACATTAAGCCGTCGAGTTCTTTTTACCCGTAGAAGAAGATTTTTTTGTTCTTCAATACTGGGTTTAGCTCAAACTCATTGGTACATCAATTAATAAAAGTTGTGCATCGGCACTTGCTTCTATGTCAAAATCCTGAACTTCTGAAATGCCTAGTGCATCCCTTTTTTTCAAAACCTGGTCGTTAATTGTTACGGTGCCCTCTAGTAAAAATACATAAACACCGTTGCCTTCTTTTTTAACTTTGTAAGTGATTTTTTTACCCCCCTGAATGTCTGATAAAGAGAACCATGCATCCTGGTTTATCCAAACTGCACTTTCATTGTCAGGAGCTACCACGATTTGGAAGGTATTTTTCCTCGCTTCGGCATTAAAAGTTTTTTGATCGTAACGAGGATCGATATTTCTTTTTTTAGGGATAACCCATACCTGTAGAAAGTTGGTTGTTTTATCCGAGTAGTGATTGTACTCGCTATGTTGCAAACCCGTGCCTGCACTCATAATTTGTACGTCGCCTTGGCGGATTACTTCCTTTGTTCCTGTACTGTCTTTGTGCTCTAAAGCACCTGCAAGAGGTATAGATACAATTTCCATATTATCATGTGGATGGGCACCGAAGCCTGAGCCGCCGGTAATAATATCGTCGTTTAAAACTCGTAGTGCACCAAAATGCACCTTTGCAGGATTGTGGTACTGGCCAAAACTGAAGGAATGATGACTGTCTAACCAGCCAAAGTTTGCGTGTCCTCTTTCGGAGGCTTTGTGGAAAATCGTTTTCATAATTTTAATATTTTGCGTGTATATACACGTACTTTTTCAAAAAAAAATCGTTTATTCTGCAGACCTCAATTGCTCTAATAAATTGTTCAATTCGCCGGCCTTTACTTCGCTAAGTAATAAACTGTTCTTAAAAACCTGTTCAACACGTTTTGAAGCGTTGTTTAAAATATCAATGCCAGCTATTGTAAGGTGTATAACCGTTTCACGCTTATCAATAACAGATGTAGAGCGTTTGACCAGTTTTTTTAATTCCAGCCGGTCAACTATACGAGGAACATTAGAGCTTCTTTCAATCATTCTACAACCAATATCTCTTACGCACATTTGCACGGGATGCTTACCGTTAAGAATTCTCAGCACGTTATATTGTTCATGTGTTAATCCAACCTCTTTTAGCTCTTTGCTGATAAGCGTTTTTAACCACCATGCGGTATATAAGACATTAAGCCCGGCTTTCTGTTTCTGGCTTTCGAACTTAGTACTTTGTAAGGCGTCTTCAAGTTTCACAACGCAAATGTATGTACATACATGCAATTTGCCAAATAATTCTTTTTCTGGATATCATTTTTGTTTTTTAAGAAATGCTAGAAGACGTTTAGTAGAATGAAGAAGGGGCGAAGGATCAAGAGTTGGACCGGAATTAAAATAAAAAAGCCCTCAATTGCATTGAGGGCTTTTTGGTGGTGTGGGCCGGGATCGAACCGGCGACACAAGGATTTTCAGTCCTTTGCTCTACCGACTGAGCTACCGCACCATCCTTTGCAATCTTTTTCGCTTGCGGGCTGCAAATATATAACCTTAATTAAAAAGGCAAAATTTAAATTGATGTTTTTTAAATTAGCCTGCCGCGACTATAGATTTTAGAACTCGCAGTTGTTTGGAGTCCTTGCAAATGCTATAACATCGCGTATGTTCGTCATGCCAGTTACGAATTGCACCATTCTTTCGAAACCTAAACCAAAGCCGGCATGTGGCACACTTCCAAAACGACGTGTATCTAAATACCAACTCATCTCTTCAACTGGTAAGTGCATTTCTCTCATGCGCTCTTCCAACTTCTCCAATCTTTCTTCTCTTTGAGAGCCACCCACTATTTCACCAATACCAGGAGCCAAGATATCCATGGCTGCGACTGTTTTACCGTCGTCATTCTGGCGCATGTAAAATGCTTTTATCTCTTTTGGATAACCGGTAACAATAACGGGCTTTTTAAAATGTTTCTCTACCAGGTATCGTTCATGCTCACTTTGGAGGTCAATGCCCCACGTTACATCGTACTTGAATTTTTTCTTTTTATAATGCGAACTTTCAAGTAAGATATAAATTGCATCAGTGTACGTGATCCTTTCAAAGTTGTTGTTTAAAACAAACTGCAGCTTTTCCATTAGACCCAATTCGCTTCTTTCGTTTTGTGGCTTTTGTTTTTCTTCTTCGGCCAGGCGTTGATCTAGGAATTCGATGTCCTCGCGGTTGTTATCAATTGCGTGCTTTATTAAGTATTTCATGAAGTCCTCTGCGAGGTTCATGTTGTCTTCGATATCGCAGAAGGCCATCTCGGGTTCTATCATCCAGAACTCTGCAAGGTGGCGGGTTGTGTTACTATTTTCTGCTCGGAAGGTGGGACCGAATGTATAAATTTCGCTGAAGGCCATTGCACCTAACTCTCCTTGCAGCTGTCCGCTTACTGTAAGGTTTGTACTTTTTCCGAAAAAGTCTTCGCTGAAATTTATATCACCATTTTCCCCTCGGGGCGGATTGTCGAAAGGCAACGTTGTTACACGAAACATTTCACCAGCACCCTCAGCATCGCTACCAGTTATAATTGGTGTGTGCAGGTATACAAATCCTTTGTCGTTAAAAAATTTATGTACAGCAAATGCCAATGCATGACGAACACGAAAAACTGATCCGAATGTATTAGTTCTAAAACGTAAATGTGCAATTTCGCGGAGGAATTCAAGACTGTGTTTTTTAGGCTGTAACGGGTATTTCTCAGCGTCGCTATCTCCTAAAATTTCTACTGACTTAGCTTTTAATTCTAATTTCTGGCCTTTGCCTAAAGAGGCTACTACTTCGCCAGTTACTTTTAGCGAGGCGCCTGTAGTTATCCTCTTAAGGTTGGCTTCTTCCAAAAGACCTAATTCAATTACTACCTGCAGATTATTGTTGGTACTTCCGTCGTTTAAAGCTACAAACTGGCTATTGCGAAAGGTTCTAACCCAACCCATTACTGTTACCTCATGTCCCGTTTGCTCACTCTGCAGCAGGTCTTTTACCTTTACTCTTTTGTTATACATTTTATAAAAATTATAAGTGCGGCAAAGATAAGGAGTTGGTATAAAGACTTTATTGAAGGTTAGAAAACAATAAGTTGAGGCGTAAATCTTTAGACAGGCTTACAACAAAAAGTAGGAAAACGCTGCCACTATCACTGCCGATGAAGTGATTGCGACGCACCGGTGATGCTATGAAAAACAAAGCTGGTATTAGAAATAATATTAGGTTTATGGAGAATTAATACAAATACTAATTTTTACTTTAATCCGTTTAATTAAAAAAAGGAACAGTAATTGCAATATAATTTTTGAGGGTTTAAACTGTATAAAGCAAAGTGAGTAAGGTTATTATCGTAATTTAGCATGCCCTGCAAATCGATCCAAATTTTTGAATATCAAAATAGTAACGTAAACTTGCAGTTGAATTAAGCTGATCAGGAACAACCACTCTTATACTCATCAGTTATTTCAGATCCCAAAAATTTCATTTCACTCAAACATTTTTCCTTTTACAATTGGACTCTTTTGAGATTTAATTACCAGAAAATTTTATGTACGACATTTCGCAATTGAACGACATGCTTGTTCCAGAGTTGCTAGATATTGCTGAGCAACTTAGCATTCCCCATGCAAAAAAACTTGATAAACAAGACATGATCTACAAGATTTTAGATAAACAAGCTGTAGATGCAAGCGCACCTGCCCCTGCTACTGCAGATAAGGGGAAGCGTAAGCGCATTGTAAAAGCTAACAATACTGTTGCTAGCACCCCGGAAGAACCGGGGGTTGCAACTGCAGAAAAAGAAGAAGAAGAGCCTAAAAAGGAAACTAAAATATTAAAACCTCGTGGCCGTAAAGCTAAGAAAGAGGACAGCACACCGGTTGTAGGCACCGAAGTAAGCCAGGCAACTATTGACCAGATGTTTGCAGCAATTGATGCATCGGAACAATCGGTAAACACCTCAAGCGTTGCACAAACTCAGCCACCTTCGGCTGATGGTAACACCCGGCAGGAAGATGAGAATGCGCAGGCATCCCGGCCTGCACCACAGCCCCAATTACAAAGGCAGCAACAACACCAACCTCGTCGCGAACAAAATTTTAATATAGAATTCGACGGTATTATCCAGGGTGAAGGTGTGCTGGAAATGATGCCTGATGGTTACGGTTTTTTACGCTCATCGGATTACAATTATTTGTCTTCTCCAGATGACGTTTACGTATCTCCATCTCAAATAAAATTATTCGGGCTTAAAACAGGTGACACTGTTTTAGGTTCTGTTCGCCCTCCTAAAGAAGGTGAAAAATATTTTGCATTACTAAAGGTTGAAACTATAAATGGTAAGGCACCGGAAGAAGTACGCGACCGCGTACCATTCGATTACCTTACCCCGCTTTTCCCTTACGAGAAGTTGAATTTGTTTACAACGCCAAACAATTACAGCACTCGTATTATCGATTTGTTTGCGCCAATTGGTAAAGGCCAGCGTGGACTAATTGTGGCCCAGCCGAAAGTTGGTAAAACAGTTTTGTTGAAAGAAGTTGCAAACGCAATTGCTGCCAACCATCCTGAGTGCTACTTAATGGTGGTCTTAATTGACGAACGCCCGGAAGAGGTTACAGATATGGAACGTAGTGTAAAGGCTGAAGTTATTGCTTCAACTTTTGACGAGCCTGCTGAGAAGCACGTAAAAGTTTCAGCTATTGCTTTACAGAAAGCAAAGCGCCTTGTTGAGTGCGGACACGATGTGGTGATCTTGCTTGATAGTATTACCCGTTTGGCCCGTGCACACAATACTGTTGCACCAAGTAGTGGTAAGGTGTTAAGTGGTGGTGTTGAGGCAAATGCAATGCAAAAGCCTAAGCAATTTTTTGGTGCCGCCCGTAAGATTGAACATGGTGGATCACTCACTATTCTTGCAACTGCTCTTATTGAAACAGGTAGCAAAATGGATGAGGTGATTTTTGAAGAATTTAAAGGTACCGGTAACATGGAATTACAGCTGGATCGTCGTTTGGCTAACAGGCGTATTTTCCCTGCTATCGATTTAGTGTCTTCATCAACCCGCCGCGACGATTTGTTGCTTGACAAGGAGATATTACAGCGTATGAATATCTTGCGCCTTTACATGAACGACATGAACACTGAAGAAGCAATGAACGAATTATTACGACGTATGCGTGGTACAAAAGATAACAACGAGTTTCTTGCCAGCATGAATGGATAATTTATTATTTGAATAATATTATAGAGCCGCCTTTTGGGCGGCTTTTATTTTTTATATCAATCGCTCATTGTCCGAGAGATAGAAACTTTAGTAATGAGAATATTTATGTTACCAGCATTAGTATTTATAAAGAGACTTTGCTTGCGACGCTCCGTTCAAAAGTTGTTTTTCAATTATACTTTTTGCTGAAAGTGTTATCTTTCCACCCTCTTAATAACTAATAAATGAAAAAACAACTTTTCTCAATTGCAGCATGCTTGCTTATATTAACTTCTTGCTCAAATGATAATACACCCAGCCAGGGCGAAACAGACGATGAGTACCGCCGCACTTTCGAGCATAACGGCGACGTGAAGAAAGATGCACATAACAACCACGCACCTGAGCAATCAAAAGACCATACTGACAGTAAAGAAGGAATGACTGATTCAACTCATCTTCCTGCACATGGAACCGGTGCCGCTGAACATCATGCTGATACAACAAAGCATCTCTAGAATTTTTCCCCGAGCAATTATTCGCTTTTAATATTATAAAGTCTAAAAAACATATCATCTACCCTGATCATCCAGATCAGGGTATCTTTTTGTCCGTTACCTGTTTTATCAAAAGTTCCAACGATCATTGCATCCGTTTTATCTACCCATTTAGCGCTTAACACTTCAGAAGAAGGTCCTACAAACATTAACCGCGTACGTTCTTTTTTTACAGGGTTTATTAATGCAATTTCTGTGTCCGGTTCCCCTGCTTCTAATGTAATATGCCCGGTTTTGTCTTTTACTATTACAGAACCATAAGAGCCAATATCAAGTACGTGACTACTATCGGGCGACCAGTATAAAACACTTTTGTAATCATTATAAAAATCCTGGTTTGCACCAAAATGCACAAAAGGCATTTCCGGTTCCTTCCAATTCTCTTCATGGTTTACATCATACCTGTTACTTATCCAGGCTAAGTTGGTTGGATTAAAAATAACACTGCTGTCTTCTGCAATTATCTTTCTCACCGTCTGCAAAGAGTCGGTAGTGTCAGTCTTATCCTTCCCATTGTTACAGGCTGCCAATAATATTATGAAAACAAGATTAGCAAGTTTCTTCATCGCTTGATTTTTATAGATGAGCTTAATCGTCGCAAACCATCTAATCTTAAAGTTACTCCAATATACCACCATCGTTATCCCGTTTGCATATAAAGGTCTTCCTTTGCCAAAAATTTTGCTTTTTATTAAAAAAGCAACTGATTTATGCCTGTTCAAAAGATCGATGTAACCCAATTTCTTGCTTTAGCTAAAGAATATCCTGTTTTAGATGTAAGATCTGAAGGAGAGTATGTACATGCTCATTTCCCCGGTGCGCTGTCATTACCGCTATTTACTAATGAAGAAAGGAAAGTAGTAGGCACAGCCTACAAGCAGCAAAGCCGCGAAGAAGCGATAAAAATCGGTTTACGGTTTTTTGGTGTTAAGATGGTTGAAATGGTAGAAGCTGTTGAAAAGCTTGTTGTGGAAAGACCGAATAAAAACATAGTAGTGCATTGCTGGCGGGGAGGAATGCGAAGTGCTGGTGTTGCCTGGCTTTTAGATCTTTATGGCTTTAAGGTTTATTCACTTGTTGGAGGCTACAAAGCATTCAGGCAATGGGCGGTGAGGCAATTTGAAGTTCCCTATCCTTTTAAAATATTGGGTGGCTATACAGGCACAGGTAAAACATTTATTCTGCAGGAATTGCAAAAGAAGGGTGAGGTGACGATAGATCTGGAAGGACTTGCGGGACATAAAGGATCAGCCTTTGGTAATATTGGCTTGCCTGTTCAGCCTACGCAGGAAATGTTTGAGAACTCCTTAGCACTTGTGATTTATGAAAAAACTTCGGTTTTGGGCAGCAAGTTTATTTGGCTGGAGGATGAAAGCCAGCGAATTGGGTCTGTAAATATTCCTGCTCCGCTCTGGCGTCAAATGCGTTCGGCACAGGTTACTTTTCTGGATGTTCCTTTTGAGGAAAGATTGCTGGAGATTATGAAAGGATATGGCAGTTGCGAGAAGGAAAAATTAGTGAACGCAATTATGCGAATCCAAAAACGATTGGGTGGACTTGAAACAAAAACTGCGATCAACTTCTTGCTTGAAAACAATTATAAGGACTGCTTTGCTGTTTTGCTTAAATACTATGATAAGCTTTATTTAAAAGGACTCGATAAACGCGAGGACCCAACTGTTGTTGTTGACAAAATTGGTGTAGAGAAAATTGAGTACTCGAGGCTTGCAAGCGACGTAATTTTGAGAACTAAGGAAACAACTGCGCAGCAATTATAAATCGCTGGGATTTTTCTTGCTGAGTAGAATACAAACCGTACAAGAGTGCGACGCAACAGTGTTTAATTCTTATTCCACAGCTTAGTACAAAAAGAAATTACACTTCGAAAATGTAGAACGGTGGATTAAAACCAGCCTTCAATAAAATTGGTTTTGCCACGTTAAAAACCTTTACACCATTTGACGTTGTTCCTTCTAACGTACCAATGTGAGCGTGGCCATGGAAAGCAGCTAAAACATTTCGACGATTGATAGGCTCTGCAAGACGCGAACAACCAAGAAAAGGAAAAATAGGCTCAGGCTCTCCAACCACGGTTGCCTTTATTGGTGCATAATGTAAAAGGGCGATCTTTTTTAAATCTTCGTAATCCTGGTCGAGGCGGGCAAGAGCGCGGTCCAAATGTAATGCTTCATCAACGGCTTCCTGGACGTACGCCTTCATCGCACCTTCGCCAAACATCGAAAGCATGTGGTTATCGAAACCGCCACCAAAACCTTTTACACCTGCAAATCCTACATCACCCATTACAATTGCTTCACCATCGAGAATGTGCATGTGTTCGTTCTGCAACATTTGCCTTATCAACTTATGCCTCCCCTTCTCATAATCGTGGTTACCCAAAACGCCAATCACAGGAATAGTGCAGCTTTTTAATTCATCGGCTAATACCTGCGCCTCACCTTCGTCGCCGGTATCAGTAAGATCGCCGCAGATTAAAAGCACATCGGCCTCGCGAGAGACGGTTTTAAAATATTCAACCCACTTGCCTCTGTCGCTTTCCTTTACATGCACATCTGCCACCGCTGCTATTCGTGTTATTTTAGTTTCGTTGGCCATAAGTTATGTTGTTTTAATGGTGGAAACTTTGTAATCCCATTCCTTAATGTCGATGCTGTATTGTGTTTGATCGATCACTGGTCCCCTGCAAACTCTTTCAACTGCTGATGGCAAGTCGTACTGTTCTTGCGCACGGCCCATTAATTCATCGAACAACCATTTAGGAATAATTTCATGGTACTCACTGGGGTACACAAACTGGAACATGATTAGTTGAGATAGCAACAAGTGCCAGTGCGCATCCAGCCTGAAAAGTATGCGCTTCCAATCCAAATTTTTCCCCCATTTAAGTATGATGTGGTTTACATCAGCACCGTCATAACGTTCACGGTTTTGAACATAGATTTTACACCAGATCAACTCTTCTGCAGGCAGCATTTTAACCGCCTCTCCCACAAACTCAGCTGTGGTTGCATTATCATACCAGCTATCATCAACAGTGCAAATATTATTCACCGTATCAAAAATGATGTCGATGAAATACTCTCCTTTAAAAACTTTCGCCAGCCAGCGTGCATCGGTTAGCTCTGTGGCAAAACCTTTCTCTGCAAAAAACTTTAAAATCTTGGGATACTCACTCGGCTTACAAAAAACATCAAGGTCTTTCGTGTCCCTATAAATGCCCGTATAATGAAACATTGCAAACGCACCACCTAACATAAAATTTGTCCCGCTTTCATGCAAGAGCTGTATCGCTTCTTTGTAAAATGCATGCGCCTCCCTCTTTTGCTCTTCAGTAACAACCATAATTTTTGTTTCTATTTTTCACACTTCCAATTACCTTTTTCTTGACTGCTTTCTAATTCCCACAAGTTTACAACTACTCATTTTTATGATACCAGCACCGGTTTTCATAGCAGCATCGTTGCGTCGCAATCACTTTATCGGCAAACCAATGTTCATCTTAAGTTTCTATTGCAACAGCTTTAATTATCAAACAGCTTCTACAGTCATACAATTTTTGTAGAACTACAATTTCAGGAAAAAGGCATGCCAGCAGTGTTGAAGTAATTTTGTAGATTTTCCACCCTTCACAAGCCGACTAATTTTCGTGCTCACTTTTTAAATAAAGCTTCAACCACTTATACAACTAACTTTTTTGTAACTAATAAAAATTACTTTTGAAAACGATTTAAGACACTGCTTAATACTTGAGAATATGAAGTTCTAATTAGCGCCCCCCGCGCACATCATTTTGCCAACATGCTTTTGCATGTATCAATAATCCTTTACTTATAATTAGACTTCACAAATGACCACACATACAGTTACCAATAGAAGAACCGCTTCTTCAATTTTTAAATTTATACAGCTAGCCATTAAAGGCGGCCAGCACGACTTTACAACAGGAAGCATACGAAGAGCAGTATTCCTGTTAGCCATACCCATGATACTCGAAATGGTTTTTGAAAGTGTGTTTGCTGTAGTAGATATATTTTTTGTTGGCAAACTTGGCAAAGAGGCAACAGCTACAGTAGGCCTTACAGAATCGGTACTCATGATTATCTACTCACTAGCCGTCGGCTTAAGCATGGCAGCAACAGCCATGGTGGCACGAAGGATTGGTGAAAAGAACCCGGAAGAAGCTTCGAAGAGTGGCATGCAATCCATGTTACTTGCCCTTCTGTTAACCATTATTATTTCAATTGCAGGCGTTGTTTACGCAGAAGATATTTTAAGACTGATGGGAGCGCCTGCCGAAGTATTAGCTATTGGAGTAGGCTATGCGAAAATAATGTTTGGTGGAAGCCTTGTCATCATCATGCTGTTTTTAATCAATGGTATCTTCAGGGGAGCCGGTGATGCAGCTATTGCTATGCGCAGTTTAACGCTGGCTAATATTTGCAACATTATTCTTTGTCCTATACTTATTTACGGCCTTGGCCCTATACCTGCTTTGGGTTTAACAGGAGCCGCCATTGCTACGACTATTGGAAGAGGCATTGGTGTTCTATACCAGCTATATCATCTATTTAATGGAAAGCGCATCTTGAACATGAAGTTGCAGCACTTGCTTCCAAACTGGCCAATTTTGAAATCACTATCAAACATAGCGTCAACAGCAACACTGCAATTTTTAATCAGCTCTGCCAGTTGGATTTTTCTTTCGAGAATAATTGCAAGCTTCGGCAGTGATGCTATCGCCGGCTATACCATAGCACTAAGAATTATCATGTTCTTTCTTCTGCCTGCGTGGGGCTTAAGTAATGCCGCGGCAACTTTAGTTGGACAAAACCTGGGTGCACAGCTACCAGAACGAGCTGAAAAGTGTGTATGGAAGACCGCACAATACAACGTCATCTTTATGAGCATTGTTACGGTGATATTTTTATTTTTTGCGGCGCCAATTGTTTCATTAATAAACAACCAAAAAGAAGTAGTGTCTTATGCAACACAAGCCCTGCGGGTGGTTAGCCTGGGCTATATCAGTTATGGAATTGGACTTGTTTTAATGAATGCTTTTAACGGAGCAGGGGATACAAAAACACCAACGTGGATTAATTTGTTTGGCTTTTGGGCTTTCCAAATACCGTTAGCTTATACACTTTCCATTTATTTTAATCTCGGACCTTTAGGTGTTTTTCTCGCGATCCTTATTGCAGAGACAACAATCACGTTTGCTACTTATCTCATTTTTAGAAAGGGAAATTGGAAAACCATTAAGATTTAAAAAGTCAATAAATCATGGCTTAGTCTTTTTAGCCCAGGCATTTATATTCATAACTAATTTAGTGGAAATTCTAAACCATGGCTAACCTCTCATTAAACCAAAAAGTAAAACAGCTCACTTTTTTCGCTTTACTGCTGTTCCTTTTTGTCTTCCTCTTCCTTCAAATGCGATCTTTTCTTCCAGCCTTTTTGGGAGCAATCACGTTTTATATGATCCTGAGAAGATGGATGGATAAACTTACCGTACAAAAGAAATGGAAAAAAGGTCCTGCAGCCGCTTTCCTTTTATTAATCTCTTTTTTAGTAGTGCTGGTACCTGTCGGCTTATTTGTTAATATACTTTCCAGCAGAATTGGCTACGCTATCAGTCACTCCAATCAAATAGTGGAATCCGTTACAAAGTTTATTACCGGGCTTGAACAACGTTTCAATGTCTCGTTAATGAGCGGTGTTAACCCCAACAGTATAAGTTCAACAGTTGCAGGAACACTTAGGCAGGTCGTTAGTGCTACATTCAATTCGCTTACATCGGTAATACTAATGTACTTTATCCTGTACTTTATGCTTGTTAGCAGAAAGGGTATGGAAGAATGGCTTTATAAGTTTATCCCGCTCAGAGACAACAACGTTAGTACAGTAGGTAAAGAAATGAAGATGTTGGTAATATCAAATGCGATGGGTATTCCGCTTGTAGCCATTCTGCAGGGCGTCGTTGCTTTTATAGCTTACCTTATTTTAGGCATAAACGATATCTGGTTTTGGTTTGCCTTTACCTGTGTTGCCGCGATGATACCATTTGTAGGCGCTGCACTTGCTTACATTCCTTTAAGTATCATCCTGTTTTCTAATGAACCTGCATGGAAAGGAATCTTTATGCTCATCTATGGCTTCGGGGTGATTGGAACCGTGGACAATGTATTTCGTTTTATGTTGGCAAAACGAATGGGCGATGTTCACCCTCTTATTACAGTTTTTGGGGTCATAATCGGGATCAATATCTTCGGATTTATCGGGCTCATCTTTGGGCCGATCCTCATTTCAATGTTCATTCTGTTGGTAAAAATCTACATAAATGAGTATGTTGAGGAGCGAAAACCAGCTTCAAAAGCTCTTGAAGTGTAAAAAAATACCCAAATAGGGTTATTTAGGGTTATTGGGTCACAATATTTTTCTACTTTAGAGGTTACCTATTTAGAAAAATAATTTTTAACCCAACTTCCTCATTTGCTAATGCCCCAATTTACAAAAGTTTTAGGAAAATTTTTATTGGCAGGATGCCTGTTGGTTACCGATCCCGCAATTGCTAAATCAGGTAACCATTTACCAGATGACAAAATGTTCCCTTCATTGTTCGGCAACAATTATTCTGCTGAATCTCCAATAATGAAGCGCACGGCTGATTCTTTATACGATATTATTGGCCTTGGAATGTATGGACTTGAAAGAGACGTTTTTTTTAACGGATATAAAGGCTACCAATACTTTTTAAATAAAAGTATGCTTAGAAAAACTAATATTCTAACGATTTGTGATTATAGCCAAAGTAGCAACAATAAAAGACTGTACGTTATTGATGTTTTAAACGGAAGACTTTTGTTCAATACTTTCGTTTCTCATGGCAAAAATAGTGGCGAAGAGTTTGCGACCAGTTTTAGCAACATGAATAACAGTAACAAAAGCAGCCTTGGCTTTCTTATATCTGCAGAAACATATTCTGGCAAAGCTGGTTTGAGTATGCGCTTTAATGGCATGGAGCAGGGCTTTAACGACCTTGTAAAAACAAGAAACATTGTTTTACACGGCAGCAGGTATGTTAACGAAAGCATTATGAACGACAGGGGTACAATTGGTAAAAGCCTTGGCTGCCCTGCGGTTCCTTACGGAATACATACTCGTATAATCGATGCTATCAAAGGTGGAAGTTGTTTTTTCATTAATTCTCCTGACGAGCATTATGCACGTTCTTCAAAAATCCTCAATTCGAAATTTGACATGTTTCCTGCTAATAATTTTTTAATAAATGCAGTTGCAGGAAAGATTGTAACAGGTGTTGATGGAGTTGCAGGCAACGAAAGCTTTAGCAGTGCAGGAGGAAAATAAGAGAAGCTAAAATAAAGCAAAAAGCCATTGAGGTATTTCTCAATGGCTTTTGTATTTTGAAGGAAATAATCCTTTTTTGTAACCGTAAGTACCAATTCTACTTCACTTTTCAACTAATCAATCTGCCCTTATCGTCTAAATCAACGATATTTTTGAAGAGTCTTTAGAAAGTCGATCCCTTATAATGTTTATGCTGAGAACTACTCATTTAATACCTGCTATGCAGTATAGTCTCGGGCCCTGTGGCTTGTTATTGCAACGGAACTCCACACGTTGGTTGCTGAAACTGCTTCGCTTGGCACCCAACCGACTGATGTCCCTTATGCAATAACTTTTGTTAGGTGCGGGTATTAGGGTTATAGAGGGGTAAATATAAAAATCCAAAAATTCGATCAATGGATTTCCTGCCGAATTTCGTTTTGATACCGCAAGTAATTAGAAAAGAAAGTCTGAACATGATTTTTATATAGACAGGTTTTTACGCCATTGGTCGGTTCATGACTCTATCCCCGCCCATGCGCTCTTGCATGTCATGATGCTTCCATTTTTGTGATAGCTATTAGCAAAACACAATTGCCAAAAAGAGTTATGTAAGATGAAGTGATTGCGACGCAACGATGACGCTACGACTACAAATGCTGGTACCAAAAATACCCTACATTATAAAGTAGCAGGCTACTAGTTGGCAAATGGCGCCAAGAATAACACCGGTGTAAACTTCCATTGGGTGGTGATCGGAAATGATTAAACGGGAGGTACAAACAAGGCCGCCAATAAGAGTTGTAAGCGAGATGGCGAGACCAATAGGTTCATCAGTGGTGAGACCGAGTAATATTATGAAAGCTACTGCACCACCTACACCTTGCCCGTGCATGCTTATTTTAAAATAATTATTGAAGATGACGGCAAGACTTACGCAAAAAAATAATCCCAGGAAAAAGAAGACAATGGCTGGCGGTGTTCCCGGCAAATTTTTATTTACATAAAAAGCCCAGAAATAATACATGGTAGACGTGATATAGGGAACGATCCTTTCTTTCTGTGTGTGTAAAAAAATAGAGTCTGCAAACTTTAAACGCCACAATAAAAACACGGTGAAAGCAGGAAAGAATGTGGAGATAACGGCTATCGAAATAAGGCGAATTAGTTTCTGCTTATCGTCGTATGTATCGAAAAAATAAGGGTGACCATAAATGAGATAGGCCGCAATGTAAACAGGGATAAACAGTGGGTGAAATAAATATGAGACAATTTTTGCAAGCAATCGCAAAGGTTGTGGTTGCGGCAAGGGATAAGTTACCTCTTGCGAAATATTCTGGATCATTTTTAAGAGTTAAAGCTGTTTTCTTAGGCGGGCTACCGGCAAGTTCAGTTGTTCACGATACTTGGCAACCGTTCTGCGGGCAATGTTATAACCTTTTTCCTGTAGCAAATCAGTTAATTGCTCATCGCTTAACGGCTTGCGTTTATCTTCGGCCTCTATCAGGTTGCTTAGGATCTTCTTCACCTCACGGGTGCTTACTTCTTCCCCTGAATCTGTACTTAGAGATTCGCTGAAGAAGAACTTCAGCCTGTAGGTACCAAATTCTGTCTGCACGAATTTACTGTTGGCAACACGGCTAACAGTACTAATATCAAGACCGGTCATTTCAGCAATGTCTTTCAGGATCATCGGTTTCAAAGTAGTTTCATCGCCAGTAAGAAAGAACTCTTGCTGGTAATTCATAATGCTCGACATAGTTGAGATGAGCGTTTGCTGGCGCTGCTTGATCATGTCGATAAACCACTTTGCTGAGTCTATTTTTTGCTTAATAAACAGTACAGCTTCTTTCTGTCGCTTATCTTTTTTGGTGCCTTTTTCAAAATCTTTTATAAGATCACGGTATCCTTCGCTAATACGAAGGTCAGGTGCGTTTTTACTATTTAGAGTGAGTTCGAGTACGCCATTGTTGTTGTAAATAAAAAAGTCTGGTACCACATAACTTTCCGCCTTGTTTACCTCGCCCATATTACCACCCGGCTTGGGGTTAAGCTTTATTATTTGGTTGATGACAGCTTTTAATTGCTCATCAGTAAGGCTGAGGCCCCGCTGTATTTTCTCGTAGTGCTTTTTGGTAAATTCATCAAAGTATTTTTCGAGCACTTGCATGGCAAGTTCTACTTCTTTGCCTTCACGCAGCTTACGTTGTAGTTGCAAGATCAGGCATTCTTTAAGATCTCTTGCACAAATTCCGGGAGGATCAAATTGCTGGATCCTCTTAATTAAACCCTCTATCTCATGCTCTGATGCGAGCACGTTTTGCCTGAAAGCAAGATCGTCGGCTATTGATGTTATTTCCCTGCGCAAGTAACCATCATCGTCAATACTTCCTACAATTTGTTCTGCAATTTTTTGGGTACGCTCATCCAACTCCATCATGCCGAGTTGGTTAATCAGCACCTCATGAAAAGATGTTTCTACTTTTATCGGTATCACTTTGCCTTCATCCAGTTCAGGATAATTATCGTCCCTAAGTTTATAGTCGCCTACCTCATCGTCACCTTCCGACACGTAGTCGCTCAGATCAATGTTGTCGTATTCGTCGGTACTGCTTTCTTCGTAATCGTCTTCACCGTCACTTGAGAATTCATCCTTCATTTCAGAATCAAACTCGTCGTGCCCTTCTTCGCTTACTTCCAATGCCGGATTTTCTTCCAATTCCTCTTTAATCCGCTCTTCAAGATTGGCAGTAGGAACCTGCAGCAACTTCATTAGCTGAATTTGCTGTGGAGATAATTTCTGTAATAGCTTCTGTTGTAATGATTGACTTAATGACATTTTCTGCTCTCCATCATCCGCGAAAGTCGCAAATAAGATGTTTTAAAATTCCCAAAACTTTTATACTCTACTCCTAACACAAATGCTGTAGCATTTTAGCGACAAATTTACAGACAAAACCTTCTCTAAAGCGGCAGCAGCAATTTGTTTGTTTATCAATTTATTTGTATGCCCGAAACAACACCGAACTATAGGCAATTCTTCAACTAAGGTACTTATAAAATGATGCCACCCAATTCTTACAACATGAGAGGTAATAATACATAACGTGCTAGTAGTTAAAATATTCTGCTGCTATTAAAATAGCGGATACAGTAAAATGACGTGAAGGTTTTTTTGTACTTAGCAATAGAACAATAATTAAGCAGCCGTTGCGTTGCACACTGCAACTGTATACCGCTATCTGGCAAGTGAACCATTTCTTATTCAAGGCTGTTTACGAAAGTTAGTTGTAAAGGCAGCTAGCTTTTACAATGAACCTGCGGATGCAAAAAAATTTGCCGATGAAGTGATTGCGACGCAACGATGATGCTATGAAAATGGCTGCTGGTACAAAAAAACTTTTGTAAACACGAACGGTAATCTCACGTTAAGAAAGAGCTGGCAGATCACCAGCCGCTTTTAAAATACAGACTTTGTGTAATTTGCGTGATGGGTTTTAATTTAGTTTCTCCATATACACCCGCCGGCGATCAACCGGCCGCTATTCAGCAATTAACCGAAGGCATTTTGCAGGGCGAACAATACCACACACTTCTAGGCGTGACTGGTAGCGGTAAGACGTTTACAATGGCCAACGTTATTCAAAATGTACAAAAGCCCACGCTGGTACTTACCCATAATAAAACCTTAGTTGCCCAGCTCTACGGCGAGTTCAAGCAGTTTTTTCCTGATAATGCGGTTGGCTATTTTGTAAGCTACTACGATTACTACCAGCCCGAAGCGTATATGCCGGTAAGTGATACATACATTGAAAAGGACCTGAGCATTAACGAGGAATTGGATAAGCTGCGGCTGCAAGCGACTTCGCAACTGTTAAGTGGGCGGAGGGATATTATTGTTGTGGCTTCTGTAAGCTGTATCTACGGTATGGGTAACCCTACCGAGTTTAAGAATGGCATTATCCGCATTCAGCAAGGGCAAACAATTTCGAGGCAAGGCTTTTTGCACTCGTTAGTAAATAGTTTATACACCCGCACACAGGGAGATTTTGCAAGAGGTTCATTTAGGGTTAAAGGCGATACGGTTGATATCAATCTTCCTTATGTTGATTTTGGTTATCGCATTACTTTTTTTGGAGATGAGATTGAAGAGATTGAAACCCTGGAACTATCAACAAGCAAAAGAATTAGCACCGTTGATAATGCGGCCATTTTTCCGGCTAACCTTTATTTGGCACCAAAAGACATGCTGCAACAAGTGCTCTACGAGATACAGGATGAAATGGCGGCGCAGGTAGAATATTTTAAGAGTACAGGCAAGTTTATTGAAGCGCAGCGATTAAGCGAACGGGTGAATTACGACTTGGAAATGATTCGTGAGTTAGGCTATTGTAACGGCGTAGAAAACTACTCCAGGTTCTTTGACCGCCGTTCGCCAGGTGCAAGACCGTTCTGTTTGCTTGACTATTTTCCTAAAGACTTTTTATGCGTGATTGATGAAAGTCACCAAACCATTCCGCAAGTTGCCGGTATGTACGGTGGTGACAGAAGCCGTAAACTAACCCTGGTTGAATTTGGTTTCCGCTTACCCAGTGCTTTAGATAATCGTCCACTTAACTTTCACGAGTTTGAAAGCATTGTAAACCAGGTGGTGTTTGTAAGTGCAACACCGGGAGATTATGAATTGGAAAAAACGGGTGGAGTTGTGATTGAGCAGGTGGTAAGGCCAACAGGTTTATTAGATCCTCCAATTGAAGTGCGCCCAAGTGTGAACCAGATAGACGATCTTTTAGATGAAATAGACAAACGAGTGAAAATGGGTGACCGCGTTTTGGTAACTACGCTTACTAAACGCATGGCCGAAGAGATGGATAAATACCTTGCCCGAATAAACATAAAAAGTAAATACATCCATAGCGAGGTCGATACCCTGGAAAGGATAGAAATTCTTCGCCAATTAAGGCTGGGAACGATTGACGTGCTAGTAGGGGTAAACTTATTGCGTGAAGGTTTGGACCTTCCTGAAGTTTCGTTGGTAGCAATACTCGATGCAGATAAAGAGGGTTTCCTCCGCAATGAAAAAAGCCTTACGCAAACGGCAGGCCGTGCCGCAAGAAACGTTGACGGCCTCGTAATTTTTTACGCTGACACCATGACCGAGAGCATGCAAAGAACGATTGATGAAACTAGCAGAAGAAGAGAGAAGCAGATTTTATATAACATAGAACACAATATTACACCCACAACTATTAAGAAGTCCATCGAGCAAATCATGCGACAAACTTCTGTTCTTGATATTAAAGGTGACGGGGTCAATAAGTACGAAATAGATAGCGACGGCCAACTTATAACTGCTGCCGAGGATGAGGCAAATTATAAGTCAATCCCTCAGATGGAAAAGGCCATCGTACAAACAAGAAAGCAAATGGAAAAGGCTGCCCGAGATCTTGACTTTATGGAAGCTGCAAGGTTAAGGGATGTAATGTTCAAGATGCAGAAAGAACTGGAATCTATGAAGTAATTTTTGGTCCCAGCTTTAGTAGTTCTAGTCATTATCGTTGCGTCGCACACTTGTACTTGCATAACTTTGTTGTACGATTGAACAACTAAGCTACTAAGACGCAAAACTGCACTAAAACTTGCTGCGGCTTAGTGCGCTTTGTGCATTAGTGGTTAAAAGAAATTAAATGGTCAACCGCTTCTCCAAATAAACAACCCCAGGCAAAGGATTAGCATAATAAGCCGAGGTATTTACAAAGCCATAGTGTTGGTACAACTTTAAAGCTGCAGTCAATCTTTCAAGCGTATCTAAAACCATTTTTTTATAACCTAGTTTATTAGCATTTGCAATAATTTGCTCAACCAGCTTGTTGCCAATTCCAAAATTTCTAAAAGCAGGCCTTACAAACAATCGTTTCATTTCACAAATGCCGTCTTCTTTAAGAGCTTGTAAGGCTATGCAGCCAGCAGGTTCTTCATCCCAATATGCTAAAACAAGGCTACCATTCGGAGGTCCATATTTTTTTAAAGGATCTTCCAGTTCTGCATCAAAGCTTTGGAAACAGAGGTTCTCATTTAATTCAAGCGCATACTCTTTAAAAAGAACTTTTATCTCTTCAAGCCCGGTGCTATTGTAAGTAATGTGTACAAGTGAAAGCATACTTATTTTTCAAAGCAAAAGTAATCTGTAGTTATCATTTCAGTTTATCCCTATCTTGATAAAAATTTAAACCCTCCTATGAAGTGGCTCATGTTGCTTTTATTCATTCCATTAACTGCTACTACCCCAAAAACTGCAGACATCATTATTCGTAACGGCAAAATAATTGACGGCACTGGTAACAACTGGTACTACGGAGACATCGCAATCCTAGATGGCAGAATAGCAGCTATCGGAAAATTACAAGGTTGGAAAGCGGGGAGAATCCTTGATGCCTCAGGCCTTGTAATCGCCCCCGGCTTTATTGATGTTCATACCCACATTGAAGACGACGAGGTGAAGAACCCGACAGCATCAAATTTTATTTACGATGGTGTTACTTCGGTTGTAACCGGTAATTGTGGCTCTTCAAGGTTAGATCTAGAGAAGTATTTCGGAATGCTCGATAGTTTAAAACTCTCCGTAAATGTGGCATCGCTTATCGGGCATAATGATGTAAGAAAAGCTGCCATGGGCAGGGCTTTCAGGGATCCTACCGTTGAGGAGTTGGAAAAAATGAAATTTATTGTGGAGAAGGCAATGAAGGATGGTGCAGTGGGTATGTCAACAGGTTTGATTTACATTCCTGGCACTTATTCTAAAACGCCTGAGATAGTTGAACTGGCAAAAGTGGTGGCAAAGTACAGTGGTGTTTATGCAAGCCACATGCGCAACGAGGGAGATAGCGTTGTAGAGGCAATAGAAGAAGCACTAACTGTTGGACGGGAAGCAAAATTGCCTGTTGAAATCTCTCACTTTAAAGTGGGCGGTAAAAACAATTGGGGCAGGTCAAATCAAACACTTGAATTGGTGAAGAAAGCGCGGGAAAGTGGATTAGATGTAACCATTGACCAATATCCATACACTGCAAGCAGCACCTCGTTAAGTACAATGCTACCCGAATGGATCTTAGCCGATGGACAGGACAGCGTTAAAGCAAGACTTTCAAACCCGGCAATTAGAAAGGATGCTATCAGCACAATGTTGAAAGGTCTTAAGAGAAGGAAGCTGAAGCATTTTGATTACGCTAGGGTATCGTACTACAAGCCTGATACAACCTTTAACGGTAAAAGTATCGAGCAGGTAAATCTTCTATCGGGTAAAAAGCATAAGGCAAAGGACGAAGCCGAAACTGTTTTGCAGATGATGGAAAAAGGCGGAGCACAAATGGTTTTCCATGGCATGAGCGAGGATGATGTAAAGAACATTATGAAATATCCTTTCAACATGTTTGCAAGCGATGCAAGCATTCGGATCTTCGGGCAAGGCGTACCGCACCCGAGAGGTTATGGAACCAATGCAAGGGTGCTCGCTAAGTATGTTCGGGAAGAAAAAGTGATAACACTTGAAGAAGCAATAAGAAGGATGACTTCGCTACCCGCTCAGAAATTTAACCTCGCCAACAGGGGATTATTAAAAGAAGGCTTTGCCGCTGATATTGTTGTTTTTAGTGAAAGCGAAGTAAAAGACATGTCAACGTTTGATAAGCCGCACCAGTATTCTACCGGCTTTAAATATGTTTTGGTAAACGGCGCACTAACTTTGGAGAACAACCAACACAATGGCACAAGAAAAGGAATGATATTAAGGCAACAGCTTTAATTAATCGTTTTTATTTTGGTTACCAGCATTCGTATTTCATAGCATCATCGTTGCGTCGCACTCTTGTACTATCTTTTATCTTATGATCGCGATGTAAGCTTAAATGGGTCGAGCTGGTGCAGCAACGGCCGCATAATGAACCAACAGTACAAGAGTGCGACGCAACGAAAGTTACATCTCCGTTACTGCTGCTGGCTACCAAAAAAATAACTGTAATTAAGCGGGTAATAAAACAGTAAAAGTGGCACCTTCTGCTAGTTGCGAAGAAGCAAAAATATACCCATTGTGATTTTCTATAACCTTTTGAACAATGGCAAGGCCAACACCGGTTCCGGCATATTCACTACGGCCATGTAGCCGCTGAAAGATCTTAAAAATCCGCTCTGCATGTTCCTGCTCAAAGCCGATTCCGTTGTCTTCCACTTCTATACAATGAAACGACTTTTGGTCATCCTCGGGTTTAACCTTACCAGTCATCTCGCTGCCTGGCAACAGCTTTGATCGGATTGTAATTTGGGGAACAATATCAGTTCGGTTGTACTTTAAAGAATTGCTGATAAGATTTTGAAACATTTGGGTTAACTGCACAACATCACCTTCAAGGGTTGGAAGATGATCGACACTTACGTTTGCATTGGTTTCATGAATTCGCGTTTCCAAATCTACCAGAACCTGTTGCACTACACTATTAGTATCTACAAGTTCAAAAGGTTCTCTTGTAGAACTTACTTTGGAATAGGCAAGCAAGTCTTCAATTAGAGTGCTCATACGCTTCGAAGCAGCTTCAATGCGGTCTATCACAACGGCTCCATCGTCGCTTAAAGCGGAATGAAAACGTGTTTTAAGACGTTCGGCGTAATAGGTAATTTTACGTAGTGGCTCCTGCAAATCGTGTGAAGCGGCATAAGCAAAGTCTTCGAGGTTAGCATTCGAGCGTTTTAAATCGAGGTTTGCTGCCTCGAGTTTTAGTTGTAGTTGCTTGATAGAAGTATAATCAGTAAAAGTTACGAGCACTTCATTAGCGTGCTTTGTCGATAATATATCAAGCCATACGTCAATGCCATCGGCATTATAATGAAAATCGAAACGGTTCGTCTTTCCTGTTTCGTAAGTTTCTTTGTAAAGATCGAACAAGCCGTTGGTCTTGTACGTAGGAAACCATTTACTACCAAGATCGTTTATTAAAGTCTCCGGCTCCTGCCCTACGTAAGAAGCAAGTGAACGGTTGGCGTAAGTAAAAGAAAAATCTATGATCTCTTTTGCCTCATTAAGAACAGGACTGAAAAGGAACATGCCAGATTGTGCAATATCAATAATAGCATTTAACTGCTTCATCGATCGTTCAATATTCTGCTGGTATTGCTTCTTTTCTGTAATGTTTACAAAAGTTACTACCAGGGCGTCTTCATGCGGTGCAACTCCTATATCGAACCAGCCAGTTAATGTTCCATCGTCGTAAAAAAGTTCTTTTCGCAGTACTTCCTTCTGTTGTAATGCAGTTGCATATACCTCGAAAAACCCTTGGTCTATAGAAGTTGCAAATACCTCTGTAAGTGGTTTACCTATAGTGCTTTCACCTTTAATACCTACCTGCTTTTCAAAAGCAGTGTTAGCTGCTTTTATTATAAAATCAATGATGACTCCGTCTTTCGATTTGATCGGGTCTAGTAGCATAATACCGTGCATCGATGCGTCAAGCATACTTTGTATAAAGCTGTCGTGTCTTTCTTTTATTTCTCCCGGTTGCTCAAGTACCATTCTTCTTTCTGTGTAAGTATTAGTAAAACGATCTGCGAAGTATAAACATATTTTACAAATGAAGGTTTAAACTTTTTGACATCTCTCTTTGAAAGAATTAATAGAACCTTTTTAAATGCTCCGGCCGCTTAAGTTAGTAATTCAATAGTTTTTGAACATATTCATCCAACCTCGATTTCGCCATAAATTTTTTCTCGAGTTCTACGTTAAACGGTACCGGTGTATCTAAAGAAGCACAGCGTAAAACGGGTGCATCTAAATGTTCGAAGCAGTGCTCGTTTATCCATGCGCTCAGCTCTCCACCTATTCCTCCAATTAATGTATCCTCGTGAAGAATGAGCACTTTACCTGTTCGCTTTACACTTTCATCAATTGCTTCATAATCTAATGGAAGTAGTGTACGCAGGTCGAGGAGATCTATTGAGTAGGATGGATTTTGTTTAGCATAATCAGTGGCCCAATGTACACCGATTCCATATGTAATTATGCTTACATCGTTACCTTGCATTACGTGTTTTGCTTTACCGATTTCGATTTCGTAATAATCTTCCGGAACAGTTCCGCTTACACTTCTGTAAAGGGCTTTATGCTCGAAAAACATTACTGGGTTTGGATCATTAATAGCTGCAATTAGTAGCCCTTTAGCATCAGCCGGTGTTGACGGGTACACAACTTTTAGCCCCGGAGTATGTACAAACCATGCTTCATTGCTTTGGCTATGGAATGGGCCTGCTCCAACTCCTCCGCCTGTCGGCATTCTTACTACCACATCTGCGTTTTGCCCCCAGCGGTAATAAATTTTAGCCAGGTTGTTTATTATCTGGTTGAAGCCTACCGTAACAAAGTCAGCAAACTGCATTTCCATTACACTTTTAAATCCCTGCAGGCTTAGGCCCAATCCAGATCCAACAATAGCACTTTCGCAGAGGGGCGTATTGCGAACACGTTCTTTTCCAAACTTGTCGACAAAGCCTTCCGTTATTTTAAATGCACCCCCATATTCTGCAATATCCTGTCCCATTAGTATGAGGTTCGGATGTTGTTCCATGCTTTGATGAAGGCCTTCTTTAATTGCATCAATTACCCTTAGCTCTCGTTTCGAATCTTCTAATTCATCGGTACTAATAAACGAAGTTGGTTGGCATGGAGCATAAAGGTCGTTTAACTCTTCTTCTGTATTTGGCTCCATTGGGGAAGCATTATAAGCTTCCTGTAATTCACTTTCTATGTAGGTCTTAACCTCTTCTTTCAGGGTGGAAATATCATCTTCAGTAAGTATACTTTCCTGCCTTAAAAAATGTTCGTAGTTCTTCAAAGGATCGTTCTTCGCCCACTCATCAAACAAGTGCGAGGGAACATACTTTACACCACTCGCTTCTTCATGACCGCGCATTCTAAAAGTCATGCATTCTATTAAATACGGCTTCTGGCTTTTGATGCAATAATCCCGAACACCTTTTATAGTATCATATACGCTAAGTACATTATTTCCATCAATACGAACGCCTTCCATGCCATAGCCTTTTGCCCTGTCAACTAGGTTTTCGCAACGGTACTGTTCATAAACAGGCGTGCTTAAACCATACCCATTATTTTCAATAATAAAGATTACCGGAAGATCCCAAACCGCGGCAACATTTAAAGCTTCATGAAAATCCCCTTCGCTTGTGCCACCGTCGCCGGTAAAAGCTACTGATACTTTATTTTCCTTTCGTAGTTTGTGTGCCAGTGCAACTCCATCTGCAATTGCGAGCTGCGGCCCAAGGTGAGAGATCATACCGCAGATGTGGTGTTCTTTACTTCCAAAGTGAAAGCTTCTTTCACGTCCTTTGCTATAGCCTTCTTTGTTGCCCTGCCATTGCATAAATAATTTTCGCAGCGGCATATTCCTGCTGGTAAAAACACCTAGGTTCCTGTGCAGTGGCATAAGCCATTCGTCCAAATCAAGTGCAAGGGTAGTACCTACAGAAATAGCTTCCTGCCCGATGCCGCTAAACCATTTACTTATTTTTCCCTGGCGAAGCAGTACCAGCATTTTTTCTTCTATTGCCCTTGGAAGCAGTAGTGCTTTGTAAAT
>JAQBNN010000093.1 GCA_028288505.1 Segetibacter sp.
AAACAAATGCCTGTAACAAAAAAGCCCCAACATAATGTCGGGGCTTTTTCTATAAGTTATGCTTGTTCATTAATTTCCTTGTGGAGGATTTCCCTGGCCCTGTTGTTGCCCTTGCGGCTGTCCCTGACCTGGCTGAAACTGGGGCATGCCTTGCATACCTTGCTGTATTGGCTGAGGAGCTGGTGTACCAATGTTCAAAATCTCCATTTCGAATTTAAGCGGCGCATACGGTGGAATAACCGGGCCTCTTCCTGCAGGACCGTAGGCCATTAGTGCAGGAATATAAATATTTGCTTTAGCACCTTTGCTTAAAGTTACTGCAGCTTCATCCCAACCAGGAATTACACCACCTGAACCAATTACAAATTTGAAAGGCTCAACGTGACCATGTGTTGTATCGGTATTGCTATCGAAAACTTTACCGGTACTAACTAAAGATCCTTTGTAGTTTACTGTTACTTCGTTTCCGGCAGTAACCAAAGGGCCTGTACCGGGCTGAATTGTTTCTACAAAAACACCGTTAGCTGTTTTCTGTGCTTTGATACCTTTCTTCTTAAGTTCATTTTCAAGAGCAGCAATTTCTCTTGCCTTTTCTTTTTCTACTTCCTGTGTTTGGTCTTTCACTTTAGCAGCTTCGTCCTCAAATACACCAAGAATTTTTATTGTTGTCTTAATCTGATCTCTTTGCTTAAGAACTTCATTGTACTGCGCAAGACCCATTTTTACCAATGTATCTACTTGTGCAATCACTACAAGGCTGTCGCCTACAGCACATAATTTCAGTACTTCATTAAAGTCGTGACTTTTACGCGTAGTAGTATCAACAGGCATATACTCGGGTAAGTGCCCATAGGTACTAAATAGCACAGTATCTCTACCGTCAATTTTTACTTCACCATTAATCTTAATGATCTGGCCGTGCTTTAATTTTTCTTTTTTGTCGCCTTTAAAGATCTTGTAAGTAAGACCTGTTGAAGTCTTTTCATAATCAGAATTGCACGATACCATTACGGCTGCTAATCCTGCTATTGCTAAGATTTTTTTCATGTTTATTGTAGTTGTGTTTCGTATTCTTTTAAAATGTTTTTAAAATTTCTAACCGTCACTTCAAGCGGATCTTTGCTGCTACCGCCGGCTGCATTAAAATGTCCTCCGCCGTCAAAGTGAAGGCGTGCGAATGTGTTTACATCAAATGCGCCTTTACTTCTAAAGCTCCATTTGCGTTCTTCATCCCTGTCGATAACTATAGCGCCAAAGCGAATGCCTTCAATGGTTAAAAGATAATTTACAAGGCCTTCGGTATCCCCTGTTTTTATGCGAAAGCGAAACAGGTCATTTTTTGTAATAGCCATAATAGCCGTGTTGTATTCATAAAATACTTCCATACGATTAAGCAAAGCAAAACCTATAAATCGAAGGCGGTTTTCTAAAAAGCTATCGTAAATATTCTCGTGTATAGCAGTATGATTAATACCCTTTTCTTTTAAGAAAGCAATCATCCTGTGAACGTTTGCCGATGCCGCAGGAAAGCGGAACGAGCCGGTGTCGGTCATTACTCCAACATATAGACAAGAAGCAACATCGTTGTTTATCTTATCGGCATAACCACTGTTAATTATTAGGTCGAACACCATTTCGCAGGTACTGCTTTTACTAGTGTTGCTAACACCGTAGGTGAACGCAGATTCCTGGGGTTGCTGGTGGTGGTCAATTAAAACCTTTACACAGTTCAAACCAAGCAACACATTTTCCATGTGCTTAGTGCGGTGCATAATATTAAAGTCAAGGCAAAAAAGCAATTCAGCTTCGTTTAATATTTTATTAGCCTGTTCACGCTTCGCTTCAAAATCAACCACTTTATCGCATCCGGGCATCCACTTTAAAAAGTCGGCCCAATTTGTGGGAGCCACAACTGTAACGGAGTGACCTAGTTGAATTAAAAAGTGATATAAACCTAAAGAAGACCCCATGGCATCACCATCGGGTTTTTGGTGGGTAGTAATAACCACCTTCTTTGGAATGCTAAGGTGCGAATAAAATGCTGTGATAGGTTCCATACAAAGGCGGCAAAATTCATTTATTTGAACTACAACGGCAAAAAGATTTTTAACTCTTAACAAATTTGGTTTGCCATTATGGTTTTTTAGCCACACTTTTGCCCGGCAAAAAACAAGGTTATGAGTAACAGAACTTTCACAATGATTAAGCCTGATGCCACTTCTAAAGGACATACAGGTGCTATAATTGACGACATTTTAAAAGCTGGTTTTACTATTAAAGCTTTAAAATGGATACGCCTAAGCGAAGAAAAAGCAGGCGAATTTTACGAAGTACATAAGGAAAGACCTTTCTACGGAGAGCTTGTACAGTTTATGAGCAGTGGCCCAATTGTAGCAGCAATTCTTGAAAAAGATAATGCAGTGGCAGATTTTCGTAAGCTTATTGGTGCAACCAATCCTGCACAAGCTGAGGAAGGAACTATTCGTAAAAAGTTCGCTGCATCTGTTGGTGAAAATGCTGTTCACGGAAGCGACAGTGACGAAAATGCTGCTATAGAAGGCAACTTTTTCTTTAGTGGTTTAGAAAGATTTTAAGCTTTAAGCGTTTTATATAAAACAGCTTGCTTTTGCAGGCTGTTTATATTTTTACCCTTCTGATATTTTTTTGGGCTTAGCAGTGCATAGGTTATTTGAGCAGATCTAACGACCAGAAAAAAGTCACTTTCTCTACTCACGCTTGCTGCTATACCTTCCTTACGGCATTAACGCGGCAAGATGAAATGAAAGTGCAATCTTCTGGCGGGAGGTGATGGTTCAGCTTTAAAAGATTAACTAACCCTGTAAATTTTCTTTGGGAATTATTTCGATTGGAGATAACATTTACATAACCCTTAGATTTCCACTATTTTCTCTTCAAGGCCTCTTTGCAAACCAGCTACTAAGCCTGCATGTGTAGTTTGCTTTGCATAAGGAAGATGTTGCAAACCCTCGTTGCTTGAAAACGAAAAACGAAAAGAGTCATTATACCGTTGCTGCAAATTATCGGCGAGAAACACGTAGAGCTTTTTAACCCCGATATCTGTCTTAATTACCAGTTGGGCAGAGTGCAGTTCGTCTTCGAACAGGAAGTTGAAAAACATAGTTTTGGTCTTATTAGGATATATAAAAAACGGATCGGAAGATCTTTTATTGTATGATAAAGACGATCCAGGTTTTTTTTTCAGCTATATTATAAAACTAGCCACTATTCAAATAATTGAGAATGTAGTACTCTTTGCTTTTTTCGTTCTGTGTTAATCTACTATTTCATACGTCTCTTCAAAAATTTCTTTATCACAAGGGTACATTTCTCCCCTTATACCAACAATCAAATAATCCCCTGCCTTGCCTTCCCTTGTACCTTCCATTCTTTCTACTTTAAATCGTTCATTTACCTGAAAACAGCGGATTGGTATGGGCTTTTTAATAGCTTTCATGAATTCGTATTCAGGAACCTGGTCTTCTTTAAAAGTGGTCATCTTTACATTTTTATTATGCCGAAGCTAAATGAAAAGCATTTAAACTGCGCACCTCTCAACGCAAATCTTTAAAACAAATACATAACACTTTCACCCTTTTATGTGGTAGTAGAACCACATAACTATAGTAACTTTTGTGTTTCCAAACCAAGGTTATGAAAAAGGTTACCAAATTATCGATAGGGCTAATTGCAATGGTGGCATTTGCTACAAAAACAAACTATTGTTCGCTAACTCAAACTTTCGAGAAGATTGAGAATAAAGTCTCTTTTCAAAGTATTAACCCAACTGAAGGCTTTGATTTAAAGACTTTGATCTTTGCAAAGTTCGGCTTTTAGTTTTCCATATGTTTTCCAGCTTTAGTGTTAGGAGCCCTGCGTGCAGGGGCTTTTGTTTTTATAACAAGCATTTTCGTGTAGTTACAGAAGATGTTTAATTATAATGAGTAAAGATTAGAAGAGTACAAGAGTGCGACGCAAGGATGCTTAATAGTAGCAAAAACGCCTGGTACATAATTATTTCTAAACATCCACTCCCTATTTAAAGGGTGCCTATTTATATAAAACCTTTAACGCTTATTTAGTTCGTTTTGTAACTTGCACCATTACATTTGTTGCATGAAGAATAAATTTACGCTCTTATTCTTTTTACTGGTTTTAACTTTTACAGCAGGCGCTCAAACAATTACAGGCATCTGGAGGGGTTACTTTGTGCAGAAAACACTCGGCTTTTACGAGGATCGGTACAAATTTGAAGTGCAGATTGAGCAGTTAAAGAACAACGCAGTTAATGGCGTTACCTATAGTTATAAGACCACCGTTTTTTATGGTAAAGCTGCATTAACCGGCATCTACACTAAAAAAACCAATAACCTTATTATTAACGAGACGAAGCTGATGGACGTGAAGATTGGCGACCACAGTGAGCCATGCTTAATGACTTGTTACCTCGAATACCATAAGATGGGTAACCTGGAAACCCTCACGGGTACTTATAGCAGCCGTAATTTAAAAGAAGGCGGCGATTGTGGCACCGGCACTGTTTACCTTGAAAGAACTACTACCACCGATTTTTATAAAGAAGAATTTTTGGTTAAGCGCGACAACGCCGCCAAACTAAAAGAAGATAAAAAAGCTGCGCTTACAGCAAAAAAACCAGTTACAAAGCCGGTTGTAAAAACGCCTCCTCCTCCTCCGACTGCTAAGATTGTAAAGCCTGGAGCCGAAGGAGCACTTGCAACCAACACGCCTAAAAAAGAAATTACACCTCCACCTGTTGTTGCTCCAAAAAAAGAGGAGCCTGTGAGAGTGCCTAAGCCCGTAGAAAAGCCACTGCCTAAACCAGATGTAATTCTTAAAAGAGGCAATGAGCTCGTAAAGAACTTATATATCTCTTCTAAAACTATAAAGGTAGAATTGTACGATAACGGCGAGATCGATGGAGACACGATTACTGTTTATCACAACAACAGATTAATAGTTTCAAGGAAAAGACTTACAGATAAGCCGATCACCTTTACGGTTGAAGCAGATGAAAATGACGCGGTACACGAGTTTGTAATGGTCGCTGAAAACCTCGGTTCTATACCGCCAAACACTGCCTTAATGATAATAACTGCAGGAACAAAGCGATACGAGTTGTTCGTTACTTCCACCGAGCAGAAGAATGCCGTGGTTAAATTGGAGTACAGAGCCGATAGTAGTGACTAGCGAAGTCGGCTTGCTAACACTCTTCCAGTAAATGTTTTGGTACAAGCTACAGATCTCTCATTTAGCCTCGTTGCGTCGCATTTCGTTCATCGCTAGTTTCGCTATTCGTCCTTTCCTGTAATATGTTATAACAGCATAAGATCGTTCTCACAATCTATTTCGCCTTCTAGGAGAGTTACCATTTACTACTACTACAACTTCACATTCCAGGTTACCGATGGAATAATCGGGAAGATGGATACTTGTCTTGCTTCTACTTTAACGCCTCCATTAAGAGCACTTCCTTCCTGGTCGAAGTAAATGAAATAAGGATTCTGACGGCTGTAAATATTGTATAAGCTAAACACCCAGTTGTCGCTGTATTTTCTTTTTTTCTTCTTATGCTCAGGGGTAAGCGTCGCAGAAAAATCTAAACGATGGTAAGGCGCTAAACGATAAGAATTAATGCTGCTATTTTCCTGCGTAAGTACTCCATTAATAAAATAAAAACGTTCTGGAACTGTAACAGCATTGCCGGTACCAAACACAAACACCGACGAAAATTTCCATTTTTTGTTTAGCTCGTATGTTCCTACTACCGACACATCATGCCGCCTGTCGAATTTATTAAAGTACGTTTTGCCTTCATTTAAAAATGGAAACTTGCGGTAGGTCCAACTTAAGGTATAACCAATCCAGCCTGTCATTCTTCCTTTTACCTTGTTTATAAAAAACTCGGAACCATAGCTCCAACCCTTTCCAAAAGTAAATTCGTCCTCCGGATCTTTTAAAGAAGGGGTATAACCTTCCTTGTATTCGATCTGGTTTTGCATGTCTTTGTAATACACTTCCACCGAGGTCTCAAACATGTTGTTCTTAAAATTGCGGAAATAACCTACCGCATATTGCCAGCTTATTTGCGGCTTAACTTTCAAAGTGCTTGGTACCCAAAGGTCAGTCGGTAAAGTAGTTCCCGAATTACTCACAAGGTGAATGTATTGAAGGTTACGAGTAACTGCAGCCTTGAAAGAACTTTCCTCGCTAATAGAATAGCGTACAGTTGCTCTCGGTTCAAAACCTCCATAGAACTTCACGGTTTCACCAGGCGTGTAAACCATGCTGTCTAATTTATTACCGTTGGCATCTGTTACAAAAGTTTTATAACTGCCCACCTGCTGGAAGCTGCTGTAGCGAAGTCCGTAGTTGAGCTGTAATTTATTTGTCAGCTCCCAGTCATCCTGTAGGTACAACGCATACTCGTTGGCGAACTTCTTATAAGCATTGTTTGGCTCGAATATGACGGAATCCTGTTCTGCTGTTAGTACGTTAGGCAAGAAAGTATGATAGGTATAATGTAGTCCAAACCTCACCTTATGATTGGTTGACGGGTAATAGTCAAAATCAGTTTTAGCATTTATATCCTTAATACCAGAAGAAAGTTTTATAGAAAAATCCTTTTGTTTGGCGGCAAAAGAAAAATTGTAGTCATTATAAACAAGGGTGGTATTGCTAAACAATTTTGGGGTGTAAATATGGTTCCAACGAAAAGTGGCTGTTGAATTACCCCACGGGATCTTCGTATTAAAATCTCTTTTTCTATTATTGAAAGTAAATATGTCCTTACCTAAATAACCACTTAGGTAAATTCTGTCTTTATCTGAGACTATGTAATTGACTTTAGCATTAAGATCGTAGAAATAGTAACCGCTACCACTAAAGTCGCTCTCTTTGCTAATGAAAGGTTTTGTAAGTGCATCAATATAAGTTCGGCGGGCTGAGATTATGTAAGAAGCCTTTTCTTTTTTTAGCGGCCCTTGTATTGAAAATCGTGAAGCAATTAAACCAATACCGGCATCTATCTGGGTCTTGTTAGCATTACCATCTTTCATACTGATATCCACAACTGAAGATAAGCGCCCACCGTATTGCGCAGGCATACCGCCTTTTATAAGGGATACATTTTTAATAGCATCAGAATTGAAAATGGAGAAGAAGCCAAACAAGTGTCCGGTGTTATAAACAACCGCATCGTCAAGCAATATCAGGTTTTGATCGGGACCACCTCCCCTTACGTAGAAACCTGCATTTCCTTCACCGGCGTTTCGTACCCCCGGCAAGAGTTGCAGAATTTTAAGAATATCTACTTCACCCAAGAGTGCGGGTAAAGCTTTTGCTGTTGCCATGCTCAAGTCGATCTTACCCATTTGCGTAGTCTTTACGTTGTTGTCTCTTCTACGTCCTGTTACAGTTACATTTTCTATGATGACGTTTCTTGCCAAGAGAAGAATATCGGCTTGCTTGTTGCCAGCAACCTCAATTTCTATTTCTTTAGTTGCGTAGCCTACGTAAGTGGAGGTTAATAAATGTTTTCCTTTAGGAAGTGTGAGGGAATAGAAACCGTAAGAATTGGTTATTACTCCTTTACCCGCTCCTTTAATTGATAGGTTGGCTCCAATTAAAGTTTCTCCTGTAAGGGAATCTTTTATGTAGCCGTTTAAAGTAAACTTCTCCTGCGCGTAGCCAGAGAAACTTAAAAATTGTAAGGTGAAAACAAGAACTGAAATAACTAGAGTTAGCTTGTTAGACAACAGCTGGGTCGATGGCAGTTTGGCTGCATTTGCTGCAAAGAGACTCGCAGGTACAAGAGTGCGACGCAACGGCTGCTTAATAGTAGTAATATAGGCGGGTCCAAAAATACTTTTCTTAATTCTATACAGTGTTGCTGGTGATGCAAACACAGCTGTAATTATTTTCATCTCTTTCTTAAGACAAAAAAACCTTCAAGTTGTTGTGGGCTTGAAGGTTTAATTTAATTGATAAACATTTTATTTAGCCCGGAAATCGATTGAATCTTTTACCTCACCGCACGATAACATTTTCTTGCCGTAGTAAGGATTTTTGATGTCGGAAGACTGGCTTAGCCAATACGCGCCGGCATCGTCGAAAGCCATTGGACAAAACTGGTGATAAACTGTAGCCTGGTCGTAATGAACGGTGCGAACAAGGTCGTACATGTTATCGCTGATCATTTGGAAAGACTTGCGTTTAGCTTCAATGTCGTTTTCGCCACTAAGCGCTTTTGCCTCAGCAGAAATAGATCGTAAATAACCTTTCGCCATTTCAACAATACTTGGATCGGCTTTTACACCTTCTAAATTTAGACTATCGGCATCTTTTACCAATCTTTGCGCCGATGTAGTAGCCATAGTATCATTTGATAATACAAGTGCATCTTTCAAGTGATAGTAATTGGCTAGCAGTATTCCAAACTGGTTATTGAAAGCATGGGTATTTTGAGATTGGGAAAGAGGCAGGTCTTTTTTTGCTTCCTCAGCCGGCTTGTCTTCCGAACCACAAGCAGCTAAAACACCAAAAGCAATTATTGGAAAGAATTTCTTCATGTTAAAAAACTTTCAGCAAATGTAAATGGAAATTGCTTTCCCATTGCATTCTACTACTTTTGCAGCGCTTAAACATTACCCCTTTTTATGTTGATCGGTTTACAGAATGTTACTTTTGAATTTGGTGCACGAGTTATTGTAAGTGAAGCTACCTGGCATATTCAGCCGGGAGAAAGAATTGGTTTGATTGGTTACAACGGTACCGGTAAATCTACTTTGCTTAAAGTTTTGGTTGGACAATATACCCCCTCAGAAGGTACAGTTGAAAAAGGGCGTGATACAACAATTGGCTACCTGCACCAGGATCTGCTAAGCTTTGACACAAGTGAAAACATTACGGAAGTTGCACTGGGAGCTTTTGAAAAAATAAGAGCTCTTGAAAAAGAAATCGAACAGTTAGGTATTCAACTGGAAAACGATTCGGAGAACGAAGAGTTGCTTTTAAAATACACTGACGCACTGCATGAAATGGATGTGTTGGATGGCTATAACATCCACCACAAAGCTGAAGAAGTTTTGCATGGTTTAGGCTTTACCAACGAGCAATTAACAAAGCCGTATAAAGAATTTAGCGGTGGATGGAGAATGCGTGTACTACTGGCCAAAATGATCTTACAAGCTCCTGATGTACTATTGCTGGATGAACCTACGAACCACTTAGATCTTCCGTCAATTGAGTGGCTCGAAAAATATTTGCTGGGCTACAAGGGAAGCGTTGTTATTGTGAGCCACGATAAATATTTTTTGAACAGGATGGTAAATAAGATCGTTGAATTGTACCAAAGGCAGTTGCATATTTATACTGGCAACTACGAGTATTATGAGCAGGAGAAAGCGATAAGGGTTGATATGCAACAACGTGCATTTGAAAACCAGCAGGACTATATAAAACAACAGGAAAAATTTATTGAGCGCTTTAAAGCCAAAGCAAGTAAAGCCGCGCAGGCACAGAGTGTTCAAAAGCGATTGGATAAACTTGACGTTATTGAAGACGTGCAGATTGAAAGACCGGACATGCGTATCAACTTTCAAATTGACAAAACACCGGGGCGTGTATTGGTTAGTTTAAAAGATATAAGTAAAAGGTTTGGTGACAATGTTATTCTTGAACATGCTACAGCCGAAATCGATCGTGGAGATAAGATCGCTTTAATTGGTGCTAACGGTAAAGGAAAATCTACTCTTTTAAGAATTGTTGCTGAAGCCGAAACATTTAGTGGACAAAGGGTTTGGGGACATAATGTGGAAGAAAGCTTTTATGCCCAACACCAGTTGGAAGCCCTGAACCTGAACAACACAATTTTGGATGAACTAAAAGAAGCAGGCAGCAAGAAGACTGAAATGGAATTGCGTGCTGTATTAGGCTGCTTTTTGTTTAGTGGTGATGATGTAGAAAAGAAGATTAAAATATTAAGTGGAGGTGAAAAGGCTCGTGTTGCGCTTGCTAAAACAATTGTAAGCAAGTCTAACTTCCTAATGCTTGATGAACCTACGAACCACTTAGATATGCACTCGGTTGAATTATTAGCCGAAGCATTAAATAAGTATGAGGGTTCGATCATTCTTGTAAGTCACGACCGTTTCTTTATCTCTAAAACTGCTAATAAGATTTGGGAAATCGTTGATCATAAGATCAAAGAATTTAAGGGTTCTTACCAGGAGTGGGTTGAATGGAACGAGAGAATGGCCAGGCTTGCGAAAGAGGAAAAAGGTAGTAAGGGTGACAACGAAAAGTCAAAAGAGAACACTCCTGCCGCAAAGCAACCTCCAGCTCCCCAGCAACAACTTAAACAAGTTACGGCCGCTCCTATAAACAGGGAGACACAGCGTGAGTTACAAAAGCAACAACGAAAATTGCAAAACCTCGAGCTTGACATTAGCAACGCAACAAGAGAAAAACTTAGACTGGAAACAGAATTAGGTGCTCCTGAAAACTATACTGACATGAACTAGTTAGCTACAATAGAAGCATATTATAAAAAAGCAGTACAACAGTTAGCTACGCTTAACCAGCAGTACGAAGAGCTGTTTGAAAAAGTGATGGAGTTGGAAGGAAAAGCGTAGTAATTTGTAAGTGGTAGGTTATAAGTTATAGGTAAACCATTTATAACTTAAAG
>JAQBNN010000101.1 GCA_028288505.1 Segetibacter sp.
GTTTAAGCTTTAAAAGATCGCCGCCGCAATTAGCTTCAACGCGGCTAAGTTTGGGCTGTATAGAATCTGTAATAACAGCGGTACCTCCACCAAAAGCTAAACTGTAACCACTTTGCGAAGCGGTAAAATGACTAATCAATAATAGGTAGTTGTGATTAACTTGTAAGGTAGCCATACTACTAAAAAGAGGCTTGCCAAAACCGGCACATACCAGTAATTGATTGCCTGATGATGAAGCACCTGTTACTCCTGATTCGCCACTCCAATTGCTCGATACCACTAGTCCACCATCAGTATACAAATCGTTCGCATTTCTGCCGGTAATATCATAAAGCTCCCAATCGTAATCGCTCCCGAGGTTGTTCGGTGTTATTACAAACCCCAATGTGCCTGCTTTGAAGCACGTAAACTTATACCAGAAAGGATTTATATCCCTCAGCGCTGCACCTTGTCCGCTACATGCAGGCGAGGGCAAAGATCTACCACCACAAAGAGGAACCGTGTTTTGCTTAAAAGTGCTAGTGCCACAAACCGGGAATGCTGTAGACGGGTTCTGTCCTGGGGTAGTGCATGTTTGTGCATCACCAGGATTGTGAAATAATACAATGCAGATTAGTAGGGTACAAAAAATTCTCATGGACAGTTGCTTGGTTCAAGTCTTTATACAAAAGAGTTGATACCAAATGTATCTTAAATGCTGCAACGGTAATCTGAATTATTTGCTAAAGGAAGCATTTGTTGGAGAGCGGATGATAATCTTATGATTACTATGTACCCGGCTTTTCAATTACTATTAAACATCGTTGCGTCGCACTCTTGTATTGTATAATTTCTACGCAACAAAAGCAAAACCGGTGGACTAGGTGCACAAATAGTAATTGCATCCCCCATGGGTAGATAGAAGGCCATTTATTCATGCCTTACATTTCCCATACTCGATTTTTTCTTCCTGCCGCATGATTATTTTAATGAAGACGAATACATCCAAATCAACTTTTCTTGTTCGCGTATATAATCACTCATTAAGGCGCCTGTTCCTTCATCGTTAGCTTCGGTTGCTAGGGCCAGTATTTCTCTTTCTACTTTCAATAGTTCCTGTAAACCTGCAATTACTTTTTCAACGGCTACTTTGCCTTCAGAAACATTCTTCACTTCTGCAATATCGGACGTCGCAACATAATCAGTGAAAGAATGTAAAGGGGTGTTGCCTAACGTAAGGATGCGCTCAGCCACTTCATCAATTTTTACTAAAGCGTCGTTGTATAACTCTTCGAACTTTGCGTGCAGTTCGAAAAACTTCTGGCCAGTAATGTTCCAGTGAAATCCCCGGGCATTAATATAAAACAACTGAAAGTTCGCAAGCAGTGTGTTTAGTTTTTCCGCTAATTGCGCTGATTGAACAGGCTCTAATCCTATCAAATTTGTCTTTCCCATCGTTTACGAGTTATGGTTATAAAATATAATATGCAAAATTAACCCGAATAATATGCCAGCAATAAAAAACTTAAACAGCTTTGATTCGCCAGGTTTCTAAGGATTCTCTTAATGAATGTTGTCCGATGATTAATAGTTGTGCACGTAAGTGGTTCCTGGTAGAACTAAAAGTACAAGAGTGCGACGCAACGGCTGCTTAATAGACTTTCCACAGCCCAGTCCAAAAAATATAATAACAAAAAGCCAACTTCCGTGTGCAAAACGTGCGGCAGTAACAAACGCAAACTTTGCTAATTTGCGCCTTCAACCTTACTCTTAAACGTGTAGGAAGGGTACAATTATGGATAAATTTGTTGTTTCGGCCAGGAAATACAGGCCACAAAATTTTAATACAGTAGTGGGACAAGTGCATATTACCACTACACTTAAAAATGCGATTCGCAATAATCAACTGGCGCATGCCTTTTTATTTTGCGGTCCAAGAGGAGTAGGCAAGACCACTTGCGCCCGTATTTTGGCTAAGACTATAAATTGCGAAACACGTACGCCCGATGGCGAGGCTTGTAATACCTGTAATTCGTGCGTTTCGTTCAACGATGGCATTTCACTTAACATACATGAACTGGATGCTGCAAGCAATAACTCGGTAGACGATATTCGAAGCCTTGTAGATCAGGTAAGGTTTGCACCGCAGGCTGGCAAATACAAGGTATATATAGTGGATGAGGTACATATGCTTAGTACAAGTGCCTTTAATGCGTTTTTGAAAACCCATGACGAACCACCATCCTACGCTATATTTATTTTAGACACTACGGAGAAACACAAGATCCTGCCAACGATTTTAAGCCGTTGCCAGATCTTCGATTTTAAGCGGATAACTAATAATGATACAGTTGAGCATCTTGCAGAAATTGCAGGAAAGGAGAACATACAGGCAGAGAAAGCCGCTTTGCACGTAATTGCGCAAAAGAGTGAAGGCTGTATGAGGGATTCTTTAAGTATCCTTGATAAGATCGTAAGCTTTACCAACGGTACCGTTACCTACCAAAACACGCTTGAGCACCTGAATATTCTTGATCACGACTATTACTTCAGGATGTTGGAGACGCAGTTGGAACAGGACATGGCAGGTTCGATGTTGCTGTACGATGAAATAAACCGCAAGGGTTTTGAAGGTGACCTTGTACTTAATGGTTATGCGGAGTTTATAAGAAACGTACTTGTTTGCCAGAATGAGAAAGCTGCGTCTTTATTGGATGTAGTAGAAGGTCTACAAGGGAAATATATTAGTACAGCAAAAAAAGTAAGTCCGGCTTACCTGATTGGCGCTCTAAATATTTTGAATGAAGCTGAGATCAACTATAAGATGGCCCGCAACAAGCGCCTTCATGTAGAGATGAGTTTGATTAAGCTGAGTTTCTTACAACAGGCTATTGAGTTATCCTACGATAATGAGAAGAGTGTAGTAGTAAAAAAAAAGCGGGTTGATGGCCCTGTCGCATTAAGGATTACTCCTTTACAATCTTTGCAGATCAAGCCGGGCTTGGTAAAAGTAGCAGCGCCAGTTGCAGAAGCTAAGCTGTTTATTGAGCCCAAGGTGGAGGAAAATAAACCGGCAGCACAACCAACCGAAGTTTACGTTCCGACGGTAGTGAAAGAAGCACTATTTGTATCAGAACCTGGGGACGATGATGTCGCAATAGCAACCTTGCCAAAGCCAAAAGCTGCTTCAGTTAAAACCGGGGTAAGAAAAAGTAAGCTTGACCAGCTTAGAGAGCAGCACGCTAATGCAACTACTTTACAAAAGACGGAAGCTATAGCAGTAACAATTGAAGAATTACAGGGCTGCTGGGACAGTTTTGTTACTAACCTGAAAAAGCAAAATAAGCATTCCGTTGTAACGGTATTTAATATTGCTAAACTAGAGGTAGTAAACGATCAGCATTTTAGTATTACCGTGTCCACGTCACTTGAGCAAAAATTTATTGAGCAGGAAAAATTAGACTTGTTGGAGTGTTTGAAGGGGCACTTCCATAATCGCAACATTGGTTATACCATAATTATTGATGAAGAAGGCCGGCCAAAAGTAGAAGTGCAAGTAAGTATGACAACAAGAGAGAAATACCAGCGATTAGTTGAATTAAATCCTTTGATAAAAGAACTTCGTGATAAACTAAAGCTTGAATTAGGCTAGAATTAAGAGAATTATTATAAACTAAAAGGTGCATAGAATTAATTTCTGCTGCACCTTTTGTGTATCAGGAAGGTTTGTGCTAGAAATACTAAAAGGAACAAGTTGCTTAATAGCTATTTTCCTGTAATTTCACGCTCCAAAATTTAGCGTTTCCGTACCGGTAATGCAATTGTAAAAAACTATAGTATGGCTGAAGTGATTTTAATGCCAAGGTTAAGTGATACCATGACAGAAGGTGTAATAGCTGCATGGCACAAGAACGTTGGTGACGTTGTAAAAAAAGGCGATCTCTTGGCAGAAATAGAAACAGATAAAGCTACAATGGAGCTCGAGAGTTACCAGGAAGGTGTTTTACTGCACAGGGGCGGAAATGATGGTAGTAAACTACAGGTTAACGATTTGCTGGCGATAATTGGAAAGCAAGGTGAAGATGTAAATGCACTAGTTGCTGAAAATAGTGGAGGAGGAAACGGGCCTGCAGCAGCCGAGCAGCCACAAGCTGAAGCCCCTAAAGCTGAAGCAGCACCTGCACCACAACCAGCAGCAGCACAACCGGCTCCTGCAGCACAAGAATCTAAAGCAGCGGCAGTAGATGTAAGCTCAATGGAAGAGGTGGTTCTAATGCCAAGACTTAGCGATACCATGACCGAAGGTGTAATTGCCGGTTGGAATAAGAATGTTGGCGACCAGGTGAAGAAAGGTGATGTACTCGCCGAGATTGAAACCGATAAAGCCACAATGGAATTGGAGTCGTATAAAGACGGCACTTTGCTATACCAAGGCGCACAAGCCGGCGAAAAGATTGCTGTTAACGACCTGCTTTGCATAATAGGTAAAGAAGGTCTTGATGTAAATGCAATTGTTTCAGGTTTAAAAGGTGGCGGAGCACCCGCTTCACAACCACAACAGCAAGAAGCTCCGGCTCAACAAGCGGCTGAGGCTCCTGCACAAGTTCAACCACAAGCACAGGCAGCACCACAACAACAAGTTGTAAACGAAGGAAGAATATTTGCTTCACCATTAGCTAAAAAATTGGCTGAAGAAAAAGGAATTGATCTTCGCTTTGTAAAAGGCAGTGGCGATAATGGACGTATAACTAAAAATGATGTTGATGCACATCAACCTCAGCAAGCAGCCCCTGCTCAACCAGGACAGGCTGCGCCGGCACAAGCACAACCTGCTGCTGCTGAGCAACCACAAGCTGCTCCACAAGCACAACAACCTGCAGCTAAAGCACAACCTGCTCAACCAGGACAAGTGAGTTTCGAAGAAGTGAACGTATCGCAAATGCGTAAAACAATAGCCCGTCGCTTAAGCGAAAGCTTGTTTACTGCGCCTCACTTCTATCTTACCATGGCCATTGACATGGATAGTGCAATGACTACCCGCACCAGGCTGAACGAATTATCTAAGGTTAAGATCAGCTTTAACGATTTGGTTCTTAAAGCTGTTGCCGTAGCACTAAAGCAACATCCTAAAGTAAACAGTAGCTGGTTAGGAGATAAGATCCGTTACAATCATCATGTAAATATTGGTGTTGCTGTTGCAGTTGATGAAGGGCTACTAGTTCCCGTAGTTCGCTTTGCTGATGTGAAATCATTAAGCCAGATTTCTACCGAGGTAAAAGAGTATGCACAAAAAGCAAAAGATAAAAAGCTTCAACCAAGCGATTGGGAAGGAAGCACATTCACTATAAGCAATCTCGGTATGTTTGGTATCGATGAGTTTACTGCTATCATCAACCCTCCCGATGCCTGTATCCTGGCGATTGGCGGTATCTCGCAAGTGCCTGTTGTTAAAGACGGCGCAGTTGTTCCGGGTAATGTAATGAAGGTAACCTTGAGCTGCGATCACCGTGTAGTTGATGGTGCAACAGGAGCTGCCTTCCTGCAAACTGTAAAAAGTTTATTGGAAGAGCCTCTAAGGATGCTCGTATAAAAATTGGATTTTAAAAGTTGATATAATGATTAAAAGGCGGGATTTCTATCCCGCCTTTTTTTATTTTGGTAACAAGCATTTTAATAAGCATTCAACATCGTTGTGTCACTCACTTGTACCGCATAGCACTATTCATCAGGTTGGGGTATTTCTTTTAACAGGTTCACCGAAGTTGAGTAACGATTTTTTATGGAACTAGTAGTACGAGGGTAGATGCGTAAAGGACAAATAGTACAATTGTGCGACGCAACAATGCTGAAAGAGGATGTGCTGCTTGGCACAAAAACCATCTTTCAGTAGTTTGAAAGCCAAAAAAAGAGGCGCCGTCGTGCCTCTTTCAATCTTAAAAGTTATTGCTTCACGTGCTTAAGTATAACACAGAAAAGCCGGGCACTGCCCGGCTTTTTGATATATATAGAGTACGGATATTATAATTTAACAGCCAACGAAAAGCTTAACACTCTATGCTTGCCGGCGTCGTTCGCATTGTTATTCGTGTTTGAATTGATTTTTGCAAGGCCGTATCCATAATTTGCCCCAAAGGAGAATTTATTAAATTCTAAACCTGCAACAGCATTTAATCCATAATCAAACCTCTTTAGTTTGCCGTAGCCCGAATTTTCTTCCGGTCTTGTGAAAGGATTGTCGTCACTAAAAACAATTTCTCTTTCGCTATTAGACTGAATACCAAAAACTTTCGATTCTACTTTATTTTTTCCTGCAACACCAACTGCTCCATAAGGGCCCGCACCAAAATAAATCCTCGAATACTGGTCCATATGTATCTTGGCAACAAGGTTCACCGGCAGTTCAACATACATTGGGTTTGAACTTGCTCTCCAATAATTTGCATCAGCAGGATCACCATTCTCGGTTTTTGATCCCTTTCCCGTAAACAATAGGCCCGGCTGTAGTGAAAAGTTGGTGCCTAATGGAACGTCTGACATAAAACCTGCATGAAAAGAAGTCAGGTTGTTAGCGTCATCAACCCTGCCATTATCAGTTACAGAAACATTGGCGAAGTTTACCCCACCCTTTAGATAAAAGCCGCCTTTATTAGTTATGGCTGCTGTAGTTGACTGCGACATTGCCGCAACGCTACTTAAAGCACTTAAAACAATTAATCCAAATGTCTTCCTCATATATTCTTTTTTACCTCCAATTTCCAATTTTGTGCCAAACCTTTAATTCTTAATTCTTATGTGGTTAACTCTTTTACGCTTTCAGCTTTATTAACATCCAAGACTTTGATTGCCCCATAAGCAAGTGCGCTACTTTTCATGGCCTTCACGAGTTTCTTAAGATAAGTTTGACAACAAATAAGTTTCACAAATTATTGAAAGTTAGAAAAGAAGAAGTAGCTTTACGTTATGAATTTAGAAGAAGCAAAAGCTCAATTTATTCAAAGCTGGGGAATTTTAGGAAGTCAGTGGGGAATTAACCGCACGATGGCGCAAATACATTCTCTACTGTTGGTGTCTGCTAAACCACTAACAACCGAAGATATAATGGAGCAGCTAAGTGTAAGCCGTGGTAACACAAACATGAATGTGCGGGAATTGATCGACTGGGGCTTGGTGGATAAAGTAATTATACCAGGTGAAAGGAAGGAATACTTTAGCGCCGAGAAAGATATATGGAAAGTGGCCACGCTTATAATGTACCAACGTAAAAAGCGCGAACTGGATCCAATGGTAAAAGTACTTAACCAACTAAGTACAGTAGACGGAGATAAAAAGAATGAAGATGTAAAAGCATTCGTGGATACCGTTACCAATATTAAAAAGTTTGCAGGCCAGGCGGAAAAAACCCTTGATACAATTATTAAAGCCGAAGAAAACTGGTTCTGGGGAAGCTTTATAAAGCTTTTTAAATAAGGTTATTAAGAAAGAAATAGAATTTAAAGCCACGAGAGTGGCTTAAAAAATAAATCTTTCTTTCAATTTTTCTTGAAAGAATAATAATAAAAGAAATAGAAATGAAAACGTGGAAAATAATAGACCTGATAGCGCAGGTGCTGATGATAGTAGGATTTGTAATAGCAGCCATTGCTGGAAATTCTAATGCATACATATCAGGGTATTTTATTGTAGGGGCCTGGCAGCTTACCAGCATGCTCATCCACAACCACAACAAGTGGCATACACGTAAAGGAAGCCCGAGGTTTATTTTTCAGATAGTAGTGGTACTTACCATTCTGTTTACTGCTATCAGCGTGATTATTCCTTTGAGTGGTTTTCTGCCAACATTACTTTTCGTAGCCTCGGTCCTGGTTGTTTCTTATGCGCTTCTTAGTTATAAAGAAATCGTTTACTACAGTAAAAGGCCGCTGGAATTAATATAAACTAACAAAAAATGAAAAATGCTAAAATCATTATAGCAGGTGGTACTGGTTATATTGGAAGGTATTTGGCAACATTATTTGCCGCAGAAAACCAGGTGATTATTTTAACCAGGAACGTAAATGAAGCGGATAATAATGCTTTTGAAAAGTTCCATAATGCAAGCCATGCATCAATAAAACTAGTGCAGTGGAATGCAAAAGATGAAGGTGATTGGGAGAAGGAAATTGATGGAAGTGACCTTGTAATTAACCTCGCAGGAAAATCTGTAAACTGCAGGTATACAGCAAGAAACAAACAGGAAATTTTTGATAGTAGAACTAACGCCACCACAGCAATAGGTAAGGCTATTGCAAAAGCTGTGGTGCCTCCTAAACTTTGGATCAATGCAGCGTCAACAACTATTTACCGCCACGCAACTGATAAACCACAAGATGAAATAAGCGGCGAGATGCATAACGATTTTAGTGTGCAGGTATGCAAGCTGTGGGAGAAAACTTTTTTCGAAAGCCGGACACCATTCACGAGTAAAGTAGCTTTACGCCTCGCCATAACTTTAGGTACTGGTGGCGTAATGATCCCTTATTTTAACCTTTTAAAGTTTGGACTAGGAGGACGCCAGGGTAGCGGCAAACAAATGTATAGTTGGGTTCACATTCATGATGTTTATCGCAGCATTAATTTCATGTACGAGAATAGCGAGCTCGATGGCGTTTTTAATGTATGCAGTCCCAACCCTGTTACTAATACTGCGTTTATGCAAACACTTAGGAAGATAACCGGCCACAAAATAGGTCTCCCGGCTTTTGAATGGATGCTAAAATTAGGAGCTCCAATTATTGGAACCGAAACAGAACTTGTTTTAAAAAGCCGCTGGGTAGTGCCACGTAAACTAGCTGAAGCCGGCTTTACTTTTAAGTATCCTCGTTTAGAAGAGGCCTTTGCAAACATCATAGCCGCAGTGCCGCGAAGGAAATACCATTTGTTTTAACGGGGTTCTTACTGGTTCAATTGTTGTAGCTACTTACTATCTTTTACCTATCGAAAAATTCACTAAAGCATGAGTTCCAAGAAGACATTAGTATTAGGAGCATCAACTAACCCGAGCCGGTATAGTTTCATAGCCATCAACCGCCTGTCTGCTTACAGGCACCCGGTGGTAGCAGTAGGGCTACGCCAGGGCAAGGTTGGAGATGTAGAAATAACAACGTCACGTCCCCAGGAAAATGATGTAGATACCATTACGCTCTATCTTAATCCCACTAACCAGAAGCCTTATTACGATTACATATTATCCCTCAACCCAAAGCGTATCATTTTCAACCCCGGTACCGAAAATTACGAACTCGAAGAAATGGCCCGCGGAAAAGGAATTAAAACAATGGAAGCTTGTACGCTGGTAATGTTAAGCACGGGGCAATATTAGTTTTGCTTTTAGTTTTTTTGTTACACGCCGGTCTTCGAGGTGTTTATTTTTGTTACAAACATTCGTTCTCTTTTAGGCATCCTTGCGTCGCACTCTTGTACTTTTGGTGCTCTCCTATACGAGAGAGATGCGGTACATTCAGTTCATAAGTAAACTACACTATTACTCAAAAATGAAAGTAGCAGGTGTCTTCGCATTTATTTTATTATTCAATAGCTGCATTTCTTTCAGCGATAAAAGGGTAAAACTGTCTAGGGAATATTATGCATGGTCTATGGAGGGTGGCTCCGATATGCAGATTTATTATTGGGCATACGACGAATACAACATTGGGATGTTTGGTCCTCGAGTTTATGCAGCTGGAGTTGATTCTTCCTTTATTATTGCAAAAAAGCATCCTAAAAGAGACGGGAAAATTGAAAAGCGTACTACATTATTTTATATAATTCCACTAAAGCAAAAAGTTTCAAAAGAGGGTGAAAAAAACTATTATGGTCCTTACATGGAAATGGAATTTAATGAGATGAGAAAACAGTTAGGTGTTAGACAGGATTTAAGATTTACAATAAATCTCTAATTGATTCTTTCTTTAGTTGGTTCTTTCTTTAGCCATGCTTCTACGACTTTAACTATGTCCCCAACATTAAAGTGTTATGAAGTTGTGGGAATTGAATAACGTTAGATTCAATTAACCGCAAAAGCAGAATAGTGATTTAAAGTTGAAGGTTTACCGTGCAGCCATAATTTTATAAACAAACAGTTGTGCGTTCGTACTACGTTTTTAGAACGAACTTGGCAGTAATGTTCGCGGTCACTTTAATTTTCTCAAAATCTATCTTTGGTAGCTCTTTGTAATCATTCTGAAAGGTAGTTGCACCCCGTATTTGAATTCCTGCTACTCTTCCTAGTAATTGTTGGTTGTAATTTTCTGTGTCTGCAATATGAATAGCAGGTCCTACAATCTGATTTAAAGGTTTTGTCAACGCAGTGGCTCTTGCTTTTGCATTGGCAATAGCATTTGTCCGCATGATATTTTTTATTCTTTCTAAGTCTGAATGGTCAACCCTGTCAATTGTAGTATTCGAAATTCCCAGTTCTTCCAGTTTGATAAATACCTTACTGGCTGTAACAGCATCGCTTACTTTCAGTATGTAAAGCTTAGTCTTAATTACGTCCTTACTTTTTAATAAGTAAAATTTGAAGTTGCTCGCGATATCTGCCGTTGTCAAATCTTTCTCTGTGTCAAGGCCCAAAGCTTTCAAAGCGTTAACCATTCTTATTTCAAGTTCTTCGATAGAAACTCTGTCCTTTGTGTCTTTTTCTGATAAAAGTATTTTAATGAAAATTTCGTTGGGTGTCACAAATGTATCAGCGCTACCGCTTACTTCAATATAAGGCTGGTCGATGAAGTTTTTTGTTTGGCTTTGTCCCAAAAGAAAAGTGAGAAAAAAGAGAGCTGTTAGTTTTAGTCTTTTCATATAGGTTAGCTGTCGCTTTGTATGACCCACAATGTTAAAGTGTTTATGAAGTTGTGGCAATTGAAAAACGTCAGGTTCAATTAACCACAAAAGCAAAATAGTGATTTAAAGATGTATGATTAATGTCTCGCCACAATTTATAAACAGACATTGTTAGCAACCGTTTATCTATCTCGCATATATAACGTAAATGTCCATTGACGTCTTTTTAATTTATCAATCGTATTCGTATATAAATTATTCGCTTCCTTTTTAAGATTGTTAAGTCCAGCAGAGTATCTTATTTCAGGGGTAAAAATTGCGACCTTCTCAACATTGAACTCTACACCAATTCCAATGTCCCCTAACACGTCAAGTTTCTTAAGAGGAAGTCTCGTGTCGTAATCTGTGTAGGGTCCTAAGAAACATAATAAGCTTGTTCCAGCCCCAATATATGGCTGATACTTTTGCCTCGGTAGTTTAAATAATAAAGGCAATGTCAATAAAGTGGAGGCTCTGTTAGCTTTGATAGTTTCTGTCGTATTCATTCTATCGTATTGAAAGTTCCCGCCCTCCACTAAGGAAAGGGTCAGGGTAGGTCTAAATGCAAGTGTTCTGTTGAAGTTAACCATGAACAGAAGAGAAATGTCAAATTTAAAAACAGAATTACTACGAATGGCTTTTAAACTGTCGTGGTAGTTTCTACTTCCCTGCTGCCAATTGGAAAGTGTCTTTTTAAATGTGCTACTTCCTGCTCCTACAGCCATTCCAAAAACTCTCTTTTTTTGAAATCCTCTATTTCTTTCGTTTGCAGTTACCGATGCGTTCTCCTGCGAGAAACATATATTAGAAAATATTATCGAAATGACAAGAAGGGCATCAGTTGGCTTCATAAGGACTGTCGAGTATTTTAAATGGCTGCTAACGTTTTTGTGTTTATGAAGTTGTGGCATTTGAAAAACGTCAGGTTCAATTAACCACAAAAGCAAAATAGCGATTTATAGCCGAATGCTTAGCGGTCCGGCCACAATTTTATAAACACTCCTGTTGTGCGCTGCATTCGCTCCGAGTCCAGGAAAACATAAGTCCAG
>JAQBNN010000106.1 GCA_028288505.1 Segetibacter sp.
GACACAATAAGTGTAAGAACGATTGCGATCATGACTGCAAACACTCAAACTGTGGACACAATAAGTGTAAGAACGATTGCGATCATGACTGCAAACACTCAAACTGCGGACACAATAAGTGTAAGAACGATTGCGATCATAATTGCAATCACTCAAATTGTGGACACAATAAGTGTAAGAACGATTGCGATCATAATTGCACTCACTCAAATTGTTCGCACAATAAATGCAAGAATGATTGCTCTCATAATTGCAGCCACTCAAATTGCGGACATAACAAATGCAAGAAGGATTGTGATCATTCAGGCTGTAGTCACTCAACTTGCGGAAATAACGGTACCATTACCTTAGGTAATTATGTTTGGAACGACTATGATGGAGACGGACAGGTAGATCAGAATGAATATGGCCTGGGAGGAATTACTGTTAGTTTGTATCGCGATGTTAACGGCGATAACAAACCAGACAATTCTACACCTATTGCCACTACTGTTACCAACGGACAGGGTTATTACAAATTCGCCAATTTAACAGTAGGGAGGTATATTGCTTCAATCCCTGTAATACCAGGAACTCAGCCAGGTGGACAACGTCAAACAAGTGCAAATCCTGATAATAACGTTGATAACGATAACAACGCAATAAACCTTGTTAATGGTGTATTGTTTACTAATGCAATTACGCTATCAACAACAGGAGAGCCGACCAATGGTAAAACAAACAACACACTTGATCTGGCACTATGTGGTACGATCGACATTGGTGACTATGTTTGGAATGATACCAATGCCAATGGTATTCAGGATGCAGGTGAAAAGGGTATTAATGGGGTGGATGTGAAGATTGTGTTCCCTGATGGTTCAACTACTATTATAGAAACAAAAACGGAAACAGCAGCATATAATCCAAACGTTGATAAAGATGGATACTATGTTTTCCCACGTTTAACACCCGGCAAGTACATGTTATACTTCAAAACACCTGAAGGATACACGGCAAGCCCTATCAACAGGGGTGGTAACGATGCAAAAGATAGCGACCCTCTATTTGGTTTTGTATTGGTTAACCTGTCTGCAACTGCAAGCAACTATACAATTGATGCTGGTTACACTTCTAAGCATAATGCCTGTAAAAACGATTGCGATCATGAATGTGATCACTCAAATTGCTCGCACAATAAGTGTAAGAACGACTGTAATCATAGCTGCAATCACTCAAATTGTGGAAGTGGTAATCCTGTAATCACTCGTGCTAATGCGCCAACCACAGTTCCACGCGAAGTTAAAAGCGAGTGTGCCCTAAAAGTTGCCTTTGATGCTAAAGACCCACTTTGCTACAACAACCGTACAGGAAGTATTGTAGCAACAGTTACAGGAAACGAAGGAAACCTAGTTTACAAATGGAGCAATGGTTCAACAGGTAATAAATTAATGAACATTGGTGCAGGCACTTATACTGTAACTGTAACAGACCAAGGCAATGGATGTGAAGTGACTTCTGAGCCGGTTGTATTGGCAAATCCTGGTAAAGTAGTTACTACTATCAGCAGCCCTGCTGCAAATGGTTACAACATTACTTGTAATGGTGCAGCTGCCGGTAGCATCGATCTTAAAGCGTCAGGTGGAAAAGGTGATTATACTTATACCTGGAGCAACGGTGCAACTACTCAAAACATCTCTGGCTTGGTTTCTGGTAAATATGTAGTAACAGTAAAGGATGAAACAGGATGTCCTGCTCAAGCCTCTATCACACTTACACAACCAGCACGTAAACTTGAAGTAGCTCATACTGTTAGCCAGATTGACTGTAACAAACAAACTGGTTCAATTGCACTAAACGTAACAGGCGGTGTAGCTCCTTATACTTACAAATGGAGTAACGGAACAAACAGTCCTTCTCTTGATAAGCTTGCTACTGGTAAATACACAGTAACAGTAAAAGATGCTGCAGGATGCGAGGTTAGAGAAAGCTTCGAGATCAAGAATTACGATCTTACTGTAAAAGCAACCAGCAGCAAGTCAACAATCTTCACTGGTACTGGTGATGTTGCAACTTTAGAAGCAGTACCAACAGGTGGAACAGGTAATTATACTTATACCTGGACTCCTAATGCAAGCCTCACTGAAACAGCGAAAGCTAATCCTTCAGTTAAGCCAACTGCAACTACTGATTACACAGTAACTGTAAACGATGGTTCTGGTTGTAGCGCAACTGCAACTGTATCAGTTAAAGTTGTTGACCAGGCTGCATCTGCTCCAAAAGATCAGTCAATTGTGGCAGTATCTGTTGAGAAAGTACGTGTCACTCCAAATCCTTCAACTGGTAATTTCAATGTAGTCCTTAGTGGTTTCACTTCAGGCAAAGTTGAGATCAGAATTATGGATGCGGGTGGTAAAAATGTAATGGTGAAAGATGTTACTTTAGCATCATCACAAACTATGGTTCCTTTCAATCTTACTAGGGCACCAAAGGGAGTTTACATTGTAAATGTTATCTCTGCAGATAAATCTTATAAAGAGAAACTTATTATAGAGTAATCCTGTTTAAGTATTTCAATTGAAGAGGCTGTCCTAAAAAGACAGCCTCTTTTTTTATGCCCTCGTTTTTTGAAAAGTTTTCTATGTGATAAAGTATTGGGGGGCCAACTAAGTACTCCTGTCACCATCGTTGTGTCACTCACTTGTACTTTTTAGTTCTTTATTCAACAGGTAGGAGCAAAAAAAAATCACACTTTGTAGTGGGATCAATTTCTTTGCTTTCAATTAGCCTTGGTTGGTTTTTCAGGGATAATTCGAACAACAAATTGGTTTTTCTAGTTGGATGGTTTTTCGAAAGAATATTTGGATGATTTGATAAATCAAAGATAGGTATTGTTAATAAGCCAGAAGGATTGTTAAAGATATTAACATGCCCTAATCCGACAAAAGAAAGAGGGCATCGCATGATTTGCAAGCCGTTAGCTGGAAACTTAGCTACTTATTCGCCTTAAATAGTTGTGTTATCCACCTGTCTTCTTTTATAAAGTATTCTAATCAACTTCTATGAGTAAGGCAGGTGGAATAGCAGAAAAGCTTTTTCGTGAATAATATAAGGTGAGTACAAAGGGCAGGGTTTCAAAGTAATTTATCCGCATAATTAAAACGTCCATTACGAGAAAAGTAATAAAGGCGGCAATTAATACCTTATCGTATTTACGTGTAAAAAAACCTATAATGAAAACAAGTTCAAGCACTGTACCGGCAATGTATAAACCATAGCCAATAGCGGGATGAATGATCATCCCATAAATTAAATCGCTATACCAATAATTTGGGGAAGAGGTTAAGTATTCTTTGTGCTGGTACAACAATACGCCACTCATCTCCTCAGTATAAAAAACGCCGCCTTGCACTAATTTCCATACACCAGCTGATGCAAAAAAGAAAAGAAAGAAATAGCGTAAACCATGAAAAATTAAATAAAAAGATTTGAGGTTTATAGCCAGGAACAAAAGCGGGAATAACAACCATGCGGTATAGCTTTCGATACTGTTGGTCGGGTATAAAGTATAGGTTTGAATGTAGGTCCAGTTAACCAACAACATTAAAAATGCTACTATTACAGAAGCCCTTAAACTTTTTATATAAGTAAATAAGAAGAGCCCAGGTAAAGCATAAAAGGTAACATCAAAAAGTACCCACCCCGCGGAGTTATGGGGCAGCCATTGATGTATACCAGTCTTCATGAATAACCAGGTAAACAAGTCAAAACGGTTATTGAAAAGAGACGGTTGAAGTTGGTATAAGAATAACCCGTTCCACCACTTGAATAGCATAAGTAAATAGAAGATTATGCAATAAGCATAAACAACGTTTTTCCTGTATTTTTCTGTTATTGGCATAAAGCAGAAAGGTCTGTGTAGGTGGAGGTGGGCTTTAGCGTCTGTTGAAAAATATAGCCTCTTGATAAAATTTTTACCCCGGCTACGTCTCTCTTAACTATGTGATTTAGGTACTGCTTATACCACCATTGAAACTGGTTATAGTTGCAGGTGGCAACGTACTTTTCTTCATCAGCCTTCAAACCGATCTTTGCCATCAACCTCTTAATTTCATTAAAGTATAATGGGTTGCTTTTAGTGTTAAGTGCTGCAAAGTATTGAACCGGTAATATTACCTGGTCCCACTGTTGAGCTGAAAAATCTTTGCCTTGTAATCGTTCTCCATTAACCCAAATTTCAAATACTTCATATGAGGCTTTCACCCGTATTACCTCGCTATACATGCCGTAGTGATAAAAGGGCGATACAACCATGCCTCTTTTAAAGTTTATAAAGAGCTGGAGCACGGCAAAAAAGATCATTGCGAGGAACAACCATTTACTATGACTATATACTTTTGAAAGAAACATGAATAAAAAATGCGGAAGTTTTACTTCCGCATAGTTACAATTTTTATAAGGAGTGCCAATGGTACATCTAAATTTTACTGCTAATCCAGTTCCTCTTAAACAATACGTGTGCTGATGCAAATTGATCTACGAGTACAAGTGAGTGACACAACGATGATGCTATGAAGACTAAATGCTGGTTAACAAAAGAATCCATTTACTATTATAGGTAACTCAAATTTGTTTCGGGTTTTAGTTGCAGTAGTGTTTCGTACATCAACTTTATGGTGTTCTCTATATCATTTTTGTGCAACATCTCAACCGTAGTGTGCATGTATCGCAAAGGAATAGAAATGAGCACGGAAGGACAACCGTCGTTAGCGTAGGCAAAGCTATCGGTATCGGTGCCGGTGCTACGGCTAACGGTGCGCATTTGGTATTCGATCTTATTTTGTTGGGCTACGTCTTCTACAAAATGCAAAAGCTTATTATGTACAGCGGGTCCGTAACAAAGTGCTGGTCCTTTACCGCAACTGCAGTCTCCCTCGATTTGTTTATTTATTAAAGGCGTAGTGCTGTCGTGGGTAACATCGGTAATGATAGCAACGTTAGGCTTTATACGACGGGCAATCATTTCAGCTCCGCGCAAACCAATCTCTTCCTGCACGGCATTAACTACATACAAACTAAATGGTAATTGTTTGCCGTTCTCTTTTAATAAACGTGCTACCTGTGCTATCATAAAGCCACCGATGCGATTATCCATTGCACGGCAGATGAGGTAGTCGTAAGCCAGCTCATCAAGACCATCTTCGTAAGTAACAACAGAACCAATGTGTATGCCTAAGTCTTCAACTTCTTTTTTAGTTCTTGCTCCGCAGTCTAGCCATAAATTTTCAACCTTAGGTTGCGTTTCTTTTTGGTCAGGATTTCCTAAGCGGGTATGTATAGCCGGCCAGCCAAAGACCGCTTTTACCTGTCCCTTCTTTCCGTGAATAAGTACGCGCTTGCTTGGTGCGATCTGGTGATCTACACCTCCGTTACGCTTCAGGTAAATTAACCCTTGGTCAGTGATGTAATTTACAAACCAACTGATCTCATCGGCATGCGCTTCGATTACCACTTTAAAAGGTTGGCCAGGATTTATAATACCTACTGCTGTTCCGTAAGGGTCAACAAGCTGTTCGTCTATGTATGGTTTTAAGTAATTGAGCCATATTTTTTGGCCACTATACTCGAACCCAACAGGAGAGGGATTGTTTAAGTAGTTTTTTAAAAATTGCATTGAATCCGCTGTTAGCAAAGAACCTTCCTTAATGTTTTCGTTTTTCTGATTTTCCATTATTAATTTTTTAAAATATTGTTACACTAATAATACCAAGTAGTCCTTTTAGCAGCATTAACCCATCTACTAATAAAAGATAATGGAGTAGCTTGTTCATTTTTGGCAGCCTTTGCAAAATTATAAACAACAGCACAAAAGAGAGTGACTGTAATATTATTCCTGCAACAGAAGTATGTGCTTGTAGGTGGTAGAAAGCAAAGATGATCATATTTATAATGGCAAGGGGGATGATTACCCTTCGAACTGTTTTTTGAACGCCTAGTAAAGTTGGGAATGTTTTTAAACGGAATACTAGGTCGGCACTGTAATCTTTAATATCGAATATAACCGCTAAGACGGAAATGAACAGGAAATTGTTGAGGAAATACAAAAGAGAAGGATAGGTTGCTTCTTGGTCCATATTTTGTATTTGAACGACCATCAGCGGATAAACGGTTACCACACCTGCCCAGGTAAAGCCTATAATAAAAGGCTTTAACCAGCTAATTTCCCTGGTTTTTTTTAAGTACGGTAAAGGAATTGAAAAGGTATATAAAGAGGCGACTACTGGAAAAAGGAAAATAAGTACCCACTGACTGACCGATAATTTTTCCAATGTGTTGTAGTACAGAAAAAGAAGGATTAATAAGACAGCGACCACCAGAACTAGTACCGCCAGCAAGAGATACCTTATTATCTTTTTATTTATGCGATACCACTGTGTTCTTGCATTAGCAAACTTTGCAGAAGTGCTCCTGTAGTAGATTCTAGTATAGTATAGCCATGTACAAAAAAATATGAGCAGGTAAAACGGAAAACGATTTATTGAGATTTTGTGTTGCAGGTTGGTTTCAAAACACAATGCTACCGCACACAGACTGTAAAAGATGTTACCGTAAAAAAAGAGGCCGAGAAACTTCTTCAAATATTCGTGCAATTATCTTGTAATTACAACCGTTTCCGAACTTATTGTATCGCTTATATTGCCTGCTTTATCTTTTAAGGCAAATCTAAATACAGCAGAGTCGTTCCTGTTAAGGCAACGTGGACCTGTAATTATTGGGCACTCACATTGAGAGCAATAAGAAAAGCAAACGTCTATTTCTGCTTTAAAGTTTTTTGTACCAGTGAAGGTAGGAACCGGGTATTTTGCTGCAAATCCACTTTGCGAGCAATTTCTTACAACTTCTGATACCCAAATAGTATCTTGGATGTCGCCCTCAGCATCAGTAACTTCCAGGGTAAAACGAAGCGTTTGGTTAGGGCTTAAGGTCTTTGTATTTATACTCTTAACAGTTAGCTGAGGCTTACTTTGATATTCATCTTTATTGCACGCTGCTAAAACAACCATTACAAAAAAGCTAAACAATATCTTTGTCGTCATTTTTCTAGTTTACTTTCCAAATTTAGTCAAAACCATCTATTGATAGCTTGTGGACGAAAGCTTTGTTAACAATATTTTCTCAGTTACCCCCCGATCCTTCACTGAAACCGCCTTGGCCGTTTTCCAGTTTCAATATAATAATAACGCAGTTTACACGCAATGGGTCAACGCGTTAAGAGTGGAGCCTAAACATGTAAAAGCTATTGAAGGTATCCCTTTTCTACCGGTCTCATTTTTTAAAACCAATGATATTGTTTCTGGCACTTTCGAACCTGAAGTAGTGTTTACCAGCAGCGGAACTTCTCAAACGATCAACAGCAGGCATCTTATAAAAGATACTGGTATTTACAGGCAAAGCTTTATTAAAGGCTTCAACGAGTTTTATGGAGATTCGCAGGAATGGTGCATCATCGGGTTGTTGCCATCTTACCTTGAACGGGAAGGTTCATCACTAATAGTGATGGTGGAAGAACTAATAAAACTAAGCAGGCACCAGCAAAGCGGCTTTTACTTACACGATTATGAAAAGCTGGCAGCGGTGTTAAAAGAACTGGAAGCGCAAAAGCAAAAAACACTATTGATAGGCGTAACGTTTGCCCTGCTTGACTTTGCTGAACAGTTCCCGATGACTTTAGAGAACACTATAATTATGGAAACCGGTGGAATGAAAGGACGCCGGAAAGAAATGATAAGGAACGAAGTTCATAGCATTCTTACAAATGCCTTTAGTTTGCAAAAGATACATTCCGAATACGGGATGACGGAGTTATTATCGCAAGGCTATTCGTTTGGCGATGGAATTTTTAATACAGTTCCCTGGATGAAAGTTCTGGTGCGTGACGAAGACGATCCGCTAAAGATTAAACGGGAGGGCAGGGGCGTTATAAATGTTATTGACCTTGCCAATATTTACAGTTGCAGTTTTATTGCTACAGAAGATGTCGGAACGCTTTACAAAGACGGAAGTTTCGAAGTGCTTGGTCGCATGGACACTAGTGACATCAGGGGTTGTAGCTTAATGGTTGTTTAATTTCAAAGTAAAAACAACATCTAAGTGAAGCTTATTTTATGAAGTATTTTGGGCATGATCCTTAGAATATAAACTTAACATCGTTGTGTCACTCACTTGTACTATTCGTTCTATACTTGGCAAGTAAAAGAGAATACATCGCGTGAACAACGGTGAAGATTTACCAAAAGCCGCCAAGCGTTTTGCAGTACAAGTGAGTGACACAACGACGATGAGCAGAGATTCAAATGCTTGTTCCAAAAACTCATCGATAGATGTTCAATCAAAAGTTAAAAATTAATAACCCAATCTCTCAACTCATAACTCCCACTCACAGCACCGCTGTGGTCCTGCTTTTCCAACCTATTAATAATACTCCTGCCATTACTAACAGAGTGCCCACAACTTGTGCAGCAAACATTTTTTCTTCCAGTAAAAAATGTGCCTGGAGTATAGTCGACACAGGGCCAATACTATTTATGATTGCTACGTTGTTACTGCCAATCCGCTTCATACCATTACTCATCATAAACGAAGGAATTACGGTGGCAACAATGGCTAACAGAATACCATAAAACCAAAGCCCATTTCCTGAAGCTAGTGTGCTAACATTTGAAGTAACTGCGAAGTGAACAAACACGCCAACGGTTGCTGCAAGCATAACATAAGCGGTAAATTTAGCAGAGCCGATAATAGGAATAATGCGGCCGCTTCCAACCATATAAACGGAGAAAGTGACAGCACATAAAAAGATCATAAAGCTTCCCCATAAGAAATTTGGGTTGTTGTTATCTACCTGTAACTCGCCAAAAAACGCAATAGCAATACCAGCATAAGTAAGTGTCAACGCAATGCTTTGAACCCGTGAAATTTTTTGCTTATAAACGCCTGCATTTATTAACACAGCAAACGTAGGATATAGGAAAAGAATTAACCGCTCAAGCCCTGCAGAAACATATTGTAAACCTATAAAGTCGAACATGCTACTCATGTAGTAACCTATTAAACCAAGGCCGAGCACAAGCATCCATTGCTTGTTGGTCATTCGTATATTCTCTTTGTTGTTGCTTATAAAAAAAGCCGCAGCTATATAAAAAGGAAGTGAGAAGATCATGCGCAGCGTTATCATTGTAACCGCGTTTGCACCCGTTGCTGCAAACGCCAGTTTTATAATAATGGCCTTTGTTGAAAACAGGATTGCAGCAACAAGTGTTATAATGAATCCTGCTATCGGTACCTCGTTATTTCGGTTGTTCATCTCTTAATAAAAAAGCCTCCGGGTGGAGGCTTTTAAAATTTATACTGCTACGTTAAAATCTCTTAGTGCATCATTTAAACTGGTCTTAAGATCAGTACTTGGCTTACGCTGTCCAATAATTAAAGCGCAGCTAACATTGTATTCTCCCGCAGGAAACTTCTTTATATAACTACCCGGAATTACAACGCTTCTTGCCGGTACGCGGCCTTTGTATTCAACAGGGTCGCTGCCGCTGACGTCAATAATTTTGGTTGACTGCGTTAGCACTACGTTGGCGCCTAATACCACTTCTTTTTCAAGCACAACACCTTCCACTACAATGGAACGGCTGCCTAAAAAACAACCGTCTTCAACGATCACAGGACTTGCCTGCAGGGGCTCAAGTACACCGCCGATTCCCACGCCACCGCTCAGGTGTACATGCTTACCAATTTGTGCGCAACTACCAACTGTTGCCCATGTGTCTACCATCGTTCCTTCATCTACATAAGCGCCAATGTTTACATAACTTGGCATCAATACTACATTCTTTGCAAGGTAAGCGCCGTAGCGGGCAACTGCATGCGGAACTGCTCTTACGCCTAGTTCCTTGTAGTTGCTTTTAAGTTTCATTTTATCGTAAAATTCAAAGGGCGGCAAAGTGAAAGTCTCCATTTGCTGGATGCCGAAGTACATCAATATCGCCTGCTTTACCCACTCGTTTACAACCCACCCGTTTTCTGATGGCGACGCCGTTCTTAGCCTGCCTTTATCCACTTCCTCAATTACTGCACGCACTGCCTGCTCGTATTCCTGCGATTTCAAAAGCTCTCTATTCGCATAAGCCTCCTGTATTAATGATTGCAATTCCATTATTAAAAATTTTTGCGAAAATAAGTTGTTTGAGATTTATGGAACCGGCATTTGTTTTTTATGTCGTCATCGTTGTGTCACTCACTTGTACATTTTGTATTTCATAGCGGCCCTGGCACACATTATTGCAAGGGTTAAAGCTTGCTGCTGTAATAAGAATAAAATTAAACTAAGTAACATTGCTTTTAAAGCAAAAACAGCTCATGAATAAACAGGACTTTGCAATTGCCACCATAACCTGGGCCAGAGACCAAGGAGAGGAACAACTACTTCGCAAGTCTTTATCAAAACTCGCTGAATTAGAAATACCTGTTTTTGTAACTGATGGAGGATCGTCCCCTGGCTTTTTACAATTCTTAACCGGCTTTCCTCACTTCAACTTATCGACAACTACTGCCAGAGGAGTGTGGCCTCAAGCGAAAAATAGTTTATTACAAGCTTCTCAATCGGGTACCAATTTTATCTTTTATACTGAGCCCGACAAATACGATTTCTTCTGCAAGCTACCAGGAATAGTAAGAGAGTTGTTAGTTGATAAACAAACGGGAATTGTAATGGCGTCAAGATCTGGGGTAGGTTTTGCTACTTTCCCTGATTTTCAACAGATGACGGAAACAACTATAAACAATTGCTGCAAAGAAGTTGTTGGAAAAGCGGTCGATTACACCTACGGCCCTTTCTTACTAAACAGCCAGTTGGTGCCTTTACTGCAAACACTGCCCGAAGACATCGGTTGGGGATGGAGACCCTATACTTTTGGAATAGCTAAACAATTAGGGCTTGCAATTGATGCTTTAGTGGCTGATTTTATGTGCCCGTTAGATCAGCGGGAAGACTCGCCTAAAGAGCGTATTTACAGGATGCGGCAGTTAGACCAAAACATACAGGGAATTGTGCTATCCGAGTTTCCTACAATTAGTGATCGCTTATCTGTTGGGATCTGGCCATCGGCAGTATAAATTAAACTGCCCGTCATGTACTTTGCGAATTTGAAACCGCTGCCTTCTAGGTTAATACTAAACTTTATAGCATCGAGAGGGCTATCTGTTTGGCTCTCATTGTAAGTTGTAGAAAGGAGTGAGGCCTTTATTTCTGCCTCGATGTTTTTACTTGTTTCAGGATATATTCGATTTAATAAGACCGTGTTTTTTTTGGGGCCGAAAACAAGTATTTGCTTAAAGTAGGTTATGCCGTTGGCTTGCTGTGTGAGCCTGATAAAAGTTCCCTTGGATTTTGCAAAGTCAACGGTTTGTTTATCTATTAAAGTCATGCCTTTTGTCTTCAACGATTATGCAGTAAAACTTTCTGAAACACTTTGTGCCCACGCCGGCATTTCT
>JAQBNN010000107.1 GCA_028288505.1 Segetibacter sp.
GAGAACAAACAATGCTAAACACCCTTGGATACTATATGCATGCGGGAGGCCACGGTACTATTCCTTCTGATTGGCCTGTGTTCATTGAATACATGAAAAAATATTTATAACATACAAACAAAAATTAAAATAAATGCCATCATGAAGAATTCCCGTCGTCTTTTTATCAGAAATTCAGCCTTGGCCGGAGCCGGTGTGCTTGCAGCCAAAGCAGGTTGGAGCGCTATAAGTTATAACCGCATCATTGGCGCTAATGATAGGGTAAGAGTCGGTGTTGTTGGCTTTTCTGACCGGCACCGAAGTTCACATGTTCCATGTTTCATGAACCATTACAAAGAATTGAATTTTGACGTTGTAGGTGTGTCAGATATCTGGAATAAAAGAAGAGAAGCAGGCGCTGCATTATGGAAAGAAAAAATGGGGCACGATGTAACTGCTTATAGAAACAATGAAGAAATGTATGATAAGAAAGCTGTTGATGCAGTATTTGTTAGTACCGCAGATTTTCAACATGCGTTACATGCAATGGAAGCGGTGAAAGCAGGTTGCGATGTGTATTGCGAAAAGCCCTTTGCTGAAACTATGGAAGATAACAGGGCAGCATTAAAAGCAATTAAAGCAACCGACAGAATTGTGCAGATAGGCTCACAACGGAGGAGCGGTTCCAATTATCACGTAGCAGAACAATTTATAAAATCAGGAAAGTTTGGAGCAATAACAATGGTTGAATTAACATGGAATGTAAATCAACCCATGAGATGGCGCAGACCTGATGTTGTACCACAACTAAAAGAAGCAGATACAGATTGGAAGAGGTATTTAATGAACAGGCCTCACGAAAACTTTGATGCAAGAAAATATTTAGAGTTCCGTTTGTTTTGGCCATATTCATCAGGTTTAGCGGGGCAATGGATGAGTCACCAGATTGATACAGTGCATTGGTTTAGTGGGTTGCAACATCCACGCAGTGTAGTTGCCAACGGGGGTATTTATATGTGGAAAGACGGAAGGAAAAATTGGGATACAATAAATGCAGTATTTGACTATGGCCCCGCTAATGATCCTTCCACTGGTTTCCAGGTAACCTTTGGATCAAGAATGCATAATGGCTCCGAAAAACCTGCCGAGATCTATTATTCAAATGGTGGTGAATTAAATCTCAATACAAATAAAGTTTCTCCTAACGGTGGACTAACAGAAAGAATGGCCGCTCCTGCCGGTATGAAACCTTTCTTGTTGCCTGAATCAAGTTTATCCGCAGTTGAACCGCCTGTCGTTTCTGCTGACACGGGTGGCGATAAGCTTACCAGTAATCACGTTCGCAATTGGATGGAATGTATAAGAAGCCGCAAACAACCCAATGCTCCAATTGAAGCAGGTTATAGTCATTCTATTGCAACTATCATGACGAATGCAGCAGTTCTTACCGGCCAGAAAGCCATCTTCGATGCAGCTAAACAGGAGATAATGGTAGGAGGCAAACCGTTCAAACCTTATTAATCTTACAATGAAAACTATTAAGAATTTTTAGGTGACCGGCACAAAAACTTTATTCAACATCGTTGTGTCACTCACTTGTACGTTTTGTATCCTACTCGTCATTGCGAGGAACGAAGCAATCTGCTTTACTAAGTGAAACAAGCTTAATATAGAAACATCAGATTGCTTCGTCGTTCGTTGTACGTTTTGTATCCTACTCGTCATTGCGAGGAACGAAGCAATCTGCTTTAGAAGTGAAACAAGCTTAACATAGAAGCATCAGATTGCTTGGTCGTTCCTACTCGCAATGACGCGAATGTTTAGTTGAGAAAATAAGATGAATAAAGGTTTGCGGTACAAGTGAGTGACACAACGATGTTTATAGTAGCGCTACTGTTGGTCAACCAAAAAAATTACTTAACATACAAGAATTATAAATAAAAAGTCAGAAGATATATGGCACGATATGCAACACGTTTAAGCTTTTCTATATTAAGCTTATTTTCCTTTTCAGTAATATTTGCGCAGAAGGAAGTTAAGTTCGTTCAAAAACCAAACGAACAGAAGATTGATGTAATGATAGGTGGTAAACTGTTCACCTCTTACCTCTATACAAACACTATTGACAAACCGGTATTATATCCGCTTCAAACGGCTTCCGGTGTTACAGTTACGAGAGGTTTTCCTTTAAACCCCCGTCCAAATGAAAGAACAGATCATCCGCATCATATAGGAATGTGGTTTAACTATGGAGATGTGAACGGTCTTGATTTCTGGAATAATTCTTACGCCATTAAACCGGAGGAGAAGCCAAAGTATGGAAGTATTCGCCACAAAAAAGTTTTGAAAGCTGAAGGAGGAAAGAACAAAGGATCGCTTGTTGTGCAGGCTGATTGGGTTGACCATACGGGAAAGGTTTTGCTGAAAGAAACAAGCACCTTCATTTTTAGCGGTGATGAACGTAGCAGGAGTATAGAGAGAACTTCAACGCTTACTGCCCAAAAAGAGAAAGTTACTTTTAAAGATAATAAAGAAGGCATGCTTGGTATACGCGTAAGCCGCGAACTTGAAATACCTTCAGATAAACCTGAGATTTTTACAGATGCAAACGGAATCCCTACGAAAGTAGCAGCATTGAATAATGAAGGTGTAACAGGTACCTTCCTAACCAGCGAAGGCAAAACCGGAAATGATGTTTGGGGAACTCGTGGAAAGTGGTGCATGATGTATGGCAAGAAAAATGGCGAGCCTGTTTCCATAACTATTATTGACCACCCTGCAAACCCAGGTTATCCTACGTATTGGCATGCCCGTGGTTATGGGTTGTTTGCAGCAAATACATTAGGCCAGGAGGCTTTGAGCGGAGGAAAAGAGAAACTAAACTTTTCACTTGGTGCGGGTAAGTCAGTAACCTTTAAATACAAGGTAATCATCAGTAACGGTGTTACACCCACAAAAGAAGAGTTGGACAAGGCATCGGTAACATTCTCCAGGTTAATACAAATGAAATGAATAATATTTTAAGGTCGCGAATACTACGACATCAGGCAGGGATAACAGCGTTTGTTCTGTTCATTATTTTAGCTTCATTCGCTTTACCTAAAAACAAAAAAATTAAAGTATACCTGGTAGGTGATTCCACTATGGCTTTTTATGATGCAAGCAGGTTTCCGCAAGCCGGTTGGGGAATGCCTTTTGCCAACTATTTTGATTCATCCGTTATTGTTGACAATAGGGCAAGGGGTGGAAGGAGTTCAAAATCGTTCATGAGTGAAAATCTTTGGAAGCCTATTACCGAAAATTTAGAGGAAGGAGATTATGTGCTTATTCAGTTTGGACATAACGATGCAGCAAACTCTAAAGATCATCCAAAGCGCTATGCAGCTCCGGAAGATTACAAGAAGAATTTAATAATTTATGTAACAGAAACCAGGAACAAAAAAGCCAATCCTGTTTTGGTTACACCTGTTACCCGCAGAAAATTTGATGCAAATGGTAAAGCAGAGGAATCGCATACAGCCTATTCGAAAATGGTGAAGGACGTGGCTGCTGAATACAAAGTACCGATGGTTGATTTAGATAGTAAAAGTCTTGAACTGGTTCAAAAAATGGGAATAGAATGTTCCAGGTACCTGTATATGGATTTTGAGCTGGGAGAAAATCCACTTTATCCTGCGGGGTTTCATGATAATACTCACTTCACTGATTTTGGTGCCAGGAAAATGGCAGAGATAGTGCTGGGCGAAATAAGATCTTTAAACCTGGAGTTGGCCAACCGCATTGTTAAACCCCGTACAATCCAGGGATGATGAAAGCGAGTAGATAGAGTAGTTGATTACAAGAAGAATTTGCAATTGGCCATAACTACCAAAGCACTACTGAGGATGAAAGTAATGCGACCGTTTCAAGCTTGGGATAAATGCCAGGCTGCTATGAAAGACTGTATGTGAACCGAGCGTGGCAACCATGTTAAATAACAGCCCGATGTTGGATCCCAAAAATTTAAGGAGTGTAATTTTTACAAAAAAATATAAATGAAAAAGGTACGCCTACTGTTTCTTTACTTGCCTGCATTTTTCTTATTAGGTGATGTTATTGCTCAATCGCCTGCCCCAATCAAATATGTTGATTTTGTACTTACGCCAAATCATGATGATTGGAATTACGACGTAAATGAAAATGCGAATGTGCAAGTGAGTGTGTTGAAATTCGGAGTTCCTATAAAGAACGTATCAATCGATTATGAAGTTGGCCCCGAAATGTTACCGGCAGATAAAAAAGGAAGTTTGGTATTGCCAAATGGCGAAACGAATATAGACATCGGCACAAGCAAACAACCCGGGTTCAGGCAGTTGAAGATCAAGACATCAATTGATGGAAAAGTTTATAACGGTGAAATCAAAGTGGCTTATTCACCTGGTAAAATAATGCCTACCGTTTCGATGCCCGAAGATTTTATGCAGTTCTGGAACAAAGCAAAGGATGAAGCTGCGAAAGTTCCAATGGATGCAATAGTTACTCACCTGCCCGAGCAATCTACCACGGCAGTTGATGTATACCTCGTTAACTTACAGAATTATAAAAGAGGTCAACGTTTGTATGGTTATTTATCCAAGCCCAAAGCGCCCGGTAAATATCCTGTTCTCTTTGAGCCTCCCGGCGCAGGAATAAAAGTTATTACTCCATCTATCGTTAATGCTAACCAGGGTTTTATTGTGTT
>JAQBNN010000131.1 GCA_028288505.1 Segetibacter sp.
ATCTGGCTTGCCTTTTCTATTTACCGTCAAATTGTAAACCGCCCTAATTGGGAAGAGTCGTTACTGCATATAAAGGCATCTGTGTTAGGCGGTCAGGGTTGGAAACTTGTGCTTGTTGTATTACTGATGTTTGCCAACTGGAGTATAGAAGCATTAAAATGGAAGGTGCTTATTCAGCACATACAGCCCATGAGATTTTCCAGAGCATTGAAAGCGATACTTTCTGGCCTAAGCGTTTCTGTTGCCTTGAATACACCTAACGGTATTGGTGAATATGTTGGAAGAGTGATTTATATAAAAGAAGGCAATCGTATAAGAGCTGTTACACTTACGTTTGTTGGCAGCATAAGCCAGCTTATTGTTACAGTACTATTTGGATGCATAGGCATGCTGGTATTACAAAACCTGTTCGAAGATAAAACCAATCATGGTGGATTTTCAGCAATATGGGTAAACGCTACCATATATGCTTCCATGGCTTTTACTGTGGTACTGCTAATTTTTTATTTTAAGTTAGGCTTGCTTGTAAAGCTTGCAGAGAAACTGCCTTTTGTTGTTAAGTATATGTACTTTATACAAAAGCTTGAGGAGTTTGAAACAAAAGAACTGGTTAGAGTGTTATTACTTTCTTTTCTTCGATACAGCATTTTTATAATTCAGTATGTCTTATTGCTTCAGTTGTTTGAGGTGAACATTGATTGGTGGGAAAGCTGTTGGTTAACGTCAGTTATGTTTTTAGCATTAGCCATTGTACCAACCATTGCATTAGCCGAAGTAGGTCTAAGGGCACAGCTAAGTATTAGTTTATTTGGGTTGATAAGTAACAATACATTAGGAATTGTATTTACGGCAACCGGCATATGGTTGATTAACTTAGTGGTGCCCGCATTGGCAGGAAGTTTGTTTGTGCTAGGATTCAAATTATTTAGAAGCAAGTAAAGTGAAAAGATCGATACTTATTATTTTATTGTTATCACTAAGCGTAAAGCTTACAGCTGGCGACAACTTTTGTGGCATAAGAAATACAACATTTCAAAACGGTGAAAACATTTCGTTTGTTGTATTTTATTCTGCACTTGGTGTATATGTAAATGCCGGTTCAGCAAGCTTTTCAGCTAACGTTGAGCGCTTTAATAACAAAACAGTTTACCATGTAAAAGGAGTTGGGCAAACCAACAGTAAATACGATTGGATCTTTAAAGTTCGCGATAGCTACGAAACATATTTCGATACCGCCACTTTACAACCTTACAAGTTCATCAGGAATATAACGGAAGGCGGTTATAAGAAATATGAAAATGTAACCTTCAATCAAAGTGCTAACACAGCTATTACAACCAACGGGGTTTTTAAAGTACCTAATTGCATACAAGATGTGCTTAGCTCTATCTACTATGCACGCAATATAGATTTCAATAGGTATAAGGAAGGCGATAAAATCCCCTTTAGCATGTTCCTCGATAACGAGGTTTACAACTTGTACATCCGCTACCTTGGTAAGGAGGTAGTAAAGACTCGCTACGGTAAATTCAACACTTTTAAGTTCCGGCCACTACTGGTTAAAGGCACCATCTTCGAAGGTGGTGAAAAGATGAATGTGTGGGTTACCAACGATCAAAACAGGGTTCCGGTTCGCATAGAAAGCCCGATTGTTGTCGGATCAGTAAAGGTGGATCTTATGGGTTATAAGAACTTAAGATACCCGCTTACATCCTTAATAGGTTTCAGGTAAATTTTTCTTTTTTGTTTTCCAGCATTTGTTTTTCATATCATCACCGTTGTGTCACTCACTTGTACGGTAAGTCAAAAATCAAAAGTAAAATTTAAAAAGCAGCACCATCAAGAAGATGGATTAATTATAAACTTACAATGCAGCTCGTAGGTCAGGCGCTATAAAAGTCGAACTTTTGAACCTGCCATTTGTCTTTTGCATTTTTGTCTTTTGCTTTTTGCAATTACAATGCCGCTATAATCTTCTCCTGTATCGCCTTCATTTCTTCTGCCGAAATTTTAAGCTTAGGGTTTTGTAGATTAAGATCGCTGGTACGATCAGTAGGTATTAAATGCACGTGAGCATGAGGCACTTCCAAGCCAACAGTAATGATGTTTACCCTGTTACAAGAAAAGGTTTTTTCGATAGCTTTTGCAATAGGCTTGGCAAATACCAACAAGTCGGTAAGGTATTCGTTGGGCACATCAAATATCTTATCTACTTCAATTTTCGGTATCACCAGTGCGTGCCCTTTTCTAACAGGATAGATATCGAGGAATGCAAAAAACTTTTCGTTTTCAGCAAGTTTGTAAGAAGGAATTTCACCTGCAATAATTTTTGAGAAAAGTGTCATAGGTAGAATTTAAAAATCCTACACTAAACATACTTGAATTAGTGTAGGATTAAAAATGATAAGCAATTATACCGTAATGTCTTCCACCTTAAACTTAAGCAAGCCATTTGGTGCCTGCACTTCTGCAATTTCCCCCACGTGCTTTCCAATAAGTCCTTTACCAATAGGTGAAGAAGCAGAAATTTTACCTGCTTTAAGGTCAGCTTCTTTTTCGCCAACTATTTGGTAGGTTACTGTTTTTTTTGTGGCTAAATTGGTTATTGTAACCCTGGTAAGAATAGTTACTTTACTGGTATCAATTGTGCTGGTATCTACAATTTTTGCATTTGCAATTATACCTTCTAATTGTTTGATCTTAGCTTCCAGCATACCCTGTGCTTCCTTGGCGGCGTCATATTCTGCATTCTCCTTCAAGTCACCTTTTTCTCTCGCTTCCGCAATGGCTCTTGAAGCTGCAGGCCTGTCAACACCCTTCATTCTCTGGAGTTCGACGCGCATTGAGTCGAAGGTCTCTTGTGTAACGTAATTAGTCTCGCTCATACTCTGTCTGGTTTGTAAAGAGATAAAAAAAATACAACGCCACACAAAGTGCAGCGTTGTAAATGGCAAAATTAAGTTTTTTCAATTTAAAAATTATTCCTGAAAGTGTGAGTTTTTTTATCGAAGAAATCTGAACAATCTCCTCCTTTTTTTAACAGTAGGATTATTTTTTTGGCTCATTACTTGAATGCGTGTACAAAAATTGTGTGATATGCAAGTTTTTCAACCTTTCCAAAAAAGCAACGCCTCTGTTGTCACCTTCGGATTTAAAGAAATAGGCCCTTACTATTGGGTGGGCCCGTGCCGTAATGGTATAGATTATTACTGCGGGCAAACCTTTACCACACCGGCTGATGGACAGCTTAAAAGAATAAAAGTATTTCCCTCAATTGTATATGGTGAGGCTGATGCTACCCTTGCCCTGTATGAATTTGATAACCAAACGCACACCTGGCAACAAAAGACAGCAGAAGCTCGTATCCACGTTTCTAAACCTATGGAAGGTAACTGGATAAACTTTGAACTACCTGCGGGTTTAAGGGTAGGTAAAAATAAAAGCTACGGCTTTAAAATCTCTTGCAATAAAGGCGGCATGCTTGCTATTGCTGAATGCCCATGGAGTCTTACTAATCCCTACCCTGATGGGGAGGAATGGATAGGTTCATCGCAATCGGTGGAAGGTAATTTTCATAAAGATTTCGACCTAGCTTTTGAAGCGGAGATTGAAGCCTAACTACGCAAAAAGCGCTGGGCATTAACTGCAGATTAAAGTACCAAATGTACAAGTGAGTGACACAACGATGTTGCTATGAAAAGCAATTGCTGGTATCCTAAAAGATTATACTACTGTTTTAAGGAAATAATTTCTTCATCAACACGTCTGACATTTTGAAGAACGCTTCGTTGGAGTAGCCGGCAATATGTGGCGTAATTATAACGTTGCTTCTAAGCAACAATTTATCCAATTGATCCTGCTCTGGCTGCATGTATGTCTTAAGCTTTTCATTCTCTAAAACATCAAGACCCGCGCCTGCTATTTTCCCTTGTTCTAAAGCTTCAATGAGTGCATTGGTATCGGTTACCTTACCGCGACATGTACTTAAATAATATGGCTTTTGCTTGCTGCTATTGAAGAACTCTGCGTTAGCAAGGTGATGCGTTTCGGCAGTCAAAGGTAAATGCATGCTTATAACATCTGCATAGCGACACACCTGCTCGAGGCTTGCCTCCTTGATATAACCGCCACCAAAACCGTATTTGTTTTTATCGTACGCAAGCACCGTAACATTAAAGGGCTGCAGAAGTTTTGCGAATGAACTACCGGTGTTGCCATACCCAACTATCCCAACTGTTTTACCCGCAAGTTCTGTTCCCCTGTTTTCGTCGCGTAGGTACTTTCCCTGCTTAATTTCCTGGTAGCTGCTGCTGATCTTATTTAATAGATTAAGCAACAGGCCAAGGGTATGTTCTGCCACTGCATTACGATTTCCTTCAGGGCTGCTTTCGCAGCGTATACCTTTTTCGAGCGCATACGTAACGTCAATCATTTCCATGCCGCTACCTAATCTTCCTATCCATTTTAAGTTGCTGGCTTTGTCTAAAAGATTCTTATCTATCTTAATCCTGGTAGTTACTATCAATCCTTCAACATCTCCAATTACCAGTTCAAGCTCTTCGTAGTTTATGGCAGGAACATCAATAATTGAAAAGCCCTTCTTTTGAAGTTGCTCTTTTAGCGACGGATGTGCTTTAGCCGTTATAATTACTTTTGGTTCCAAGGTTATTGTATTCCTTTATCTCATTTTAAATGTAAGAGCTGCAAAGTCAGCCACACTCAGCGCTTCTGCCCTTTTATTAAATAATTCATTCTCTAATTCAGTCGCTTCAAATAAACCTCTTACAGCATTACGTAACGTTTTTCTGCGTTGATTAAACGCTGTTTTAACCAAATTAAAAAATGCTCTTTCACTTTTCATATCCGGTACATCTTCTCTTCTCACAAGTCTTATAACGCCGCTCATAACTTTTGGGGGCGGGTTAAAAGATTCAGGAGGAACGTCAAACAAATATTCCACGTTGTAAAACGCTTGTATAAGTACACTTAATACACCATACACCTTGCTTCCCTCTTTAGATGCTGCACGTTCGGCCACTTCTTTTTGAAACATACCAATTGCTACTGGCACTTGCTCCCTCCACTCTAATACCTTAAACAAGATTTGTGTAGAAATGTTGTACGGAAAATTGCCAACTAAAGTAAAAGGTTCTACAAAGGGTGGATCAATCTCAAGAAAGTCAGCTTCTATTATTTTACCTTTTAATTGTGGGTAGATTGTCTCCAGGTACTCAACCTTTTCAGAATCTAACTCTACCGCTTTAAATTCAATATTTGTAAGTGGAAGGAGAAATTTGGTTAATGCACCTCCTCCAGGACCCACTTCCAACAAATTATTGAAAGAATGCTTTCCTAGTGCCGTCACAATCCTTCGGCATATTTCTTCGTCTTTCAGGAAGTGCTGCCCCAACGATTTCTTTAAACGATAGTCCATAATGGAAGATAAAATGTTTACAAATGTACGTGAAGGACAGGAAGGATTGAGGGACCGTTATTCTTCTTCAACCCTTCTATCGTTCAATCCTTCAATCATTCGCTCCTTCAATCCTTGAAAAGCGTAATTTTGCCGCAACAAAAGCAAGATATGAGTAATGAATTGCAGAAGCCTGTAATCGGGTTTAGTTGTGGCGACCTTAATGGCATTGGAACCGAGATTATTATTAAAACCCTTGCTGATGCACGCATTCTCGATATGTGCATTCCAGTAGTTTTTGCAAGCAATAAAAGCATCAACTTTAATAGGAAAACGTTGCCTGATTACAACCTGGTGTTTGCATCAATTAAAGAAGTGGCTCGTTTAAATCCGAAGCAGGTTAACGTGTTTAATTGCTGGGAAGAAGAGGTGGCCATAACGCCCGGCCAACTAAACAATGCGGTAGGAGATTATGCTTATAAATCATTACAAGCAGCAGTTGAAGCTTTAAAGAACGGCCAGATCGATGGTCTTGTAACTGCGCCTATTCATAAAAAATCTATCCAGTCTGCTGAGTTTAATTTTACCGGTCACACCCCGTATTTAAAAGAGGCGTTTGGCGCAGACGATGTGGTTATGTTTTTAGTAAGCAGCAACTTACGTGTAGGTTTATTAACCGAACATGTTCCGGTGGCAGAGGTTGCTCAGCACATAACGAAGGAGGCGATCTTAAGCAAGCTTAAGATCATGAATAAAAGCTTGCTTACTGATTTTGCTATCGTAAAGCCTCGCATCGCGGTGCTCGGGCTTAACCCTCATGCAGGCGACGAGGGCCTTATTGGAAGCGAAGA
>JAQBNN010000241.1 GCA_028288505.1 Segetibacter sp.
CAAACACAAACTATCAACGGCTCCGTTGCGGAAATGATAGCACCAGAACAACCAGTTATCACTAGCAATAAGTTTGCAGTTAAAGTATTTTCCAACCCTACTACTACTTCATTTAGTATGATGATCACCGGATCTGAAGAAGAAATAACTATTATTGTATTTGACCAGGTGGGTAGGAAGGTGCAAACCTTGACAAGGGTAAAAGCAAACGCTTCTGTAAGCATAGGTAGCAATTACACTGCCGGAGCTTACACTGCTATAGTGACCCAAGGCTTAAATAAAGCTGCTGTAAAACTGATAAAGGTTAGTAAGTAATATAAATAATGAAAACAACAAAGCCTGCTCGAGTAGCGGGCTTTGTTGTTTTACAAATAGATCTATTGAAGGATCAAGACGATGTGCACAATTGCTCTTCTGCTGAATAGAATTACTAACTGTACAAGAGTGGGACGCAAGTAAGCTTGATAGTTATTCTATGGCCTAGTACATAAACTACCTTAACATAGTAACGGGCATAAATAAAAAAGAGCCGCTTGCATTGCAAACGACTCTTCATTCATTCACTCTAACATTCCAACTACACCGCTTCTACCTCGTTATTTCTAAACACAACTACACCATCAAATACATCCACTAACACCGATTTACTCTTGTCAATATCTCCTGCAAGTATTCGCTTACTTAGTTGGTTCACGATCTCTTTTTGAATAAGACGCTTGAGCGGCCTGGCACCAAACTGCGGATCGTAACCATGTTGAGCGAGATAGTCAAATGCATAGTCACTGAACTCTAATTGGATACCCGATTGCGAAACCATTTGCTTTAGGTTCTCTAACTGGATCTTTATAATTCCTTTAATCTCCTTGCGTAATAGCGGATGGAACATAATGATCTCATCTATCCTGTTGAGGAACTCGGGGCGGATGGTTTGCCTTAATAAATTAAGCACCTCTACCCTTGTTGATTCCATTACGGTATCAAGGTTTTTTTCGTCGATATCTTCGAAAGCTTCCTGTATAATATGGCTTCCCATATTGCTGGTCATAATGATGATCGTATTCTTAAAGTTGACTGTACGGCCTTTGTTATCGGTTAGCCGGCCATCGTCTAACACCTGTAACAATACATTGAAAACATCAGGGTGGGCTTTCTCAATCTCGTCGAGTAATACAACACTATAGGGTTTGCGACGTACGGCTTCACTTAGTTGTCCACCTTCTTCATAACCAACATATCCGGGAGGTGCACCAACAAGACGGCTTACTGTATGCTTCTCCTGGTATTCACTCATGTCAATGCGGGTCATCATACTTTCATCGTCGAACAAGTATGCAGCAAGCGCTTTTGCCAACTCAGTTTTACCAACACCAGTAGTACCTAAAAATATGAATGACCCAATTGGTTTTTTAGGATCCTGTAAACCTGCACGGCTACGACGAATAGCATCTGAAACCGCTTCAATTGCTTCTTCCTGTCCCACTACCCTTTTGTGTAATTCTTCTTCTAAGTGTAGTAACTTTTCTCTCTCACTCTGCATCATTTTCTGCACAGGAATACCGGTTGCCTTTGCTACGTTTTCAGCAATGTCTTCCGCATCTACTTCTTCTTTCAACAAGCGTTTTGTTTCACTTATCTCATTTAGCTTTTCTGTGTATTCAGCTATAATTCTTTCTTGTTCCTGCACCTTTCCATAACGGATCTCGGCTACCCTTCCGTACTCGCCGTTTCTTTCGGCTTGTTCTGCCTGGTGCTTAAGATTCTCTATTTCGGTTTTAGCATTCTGAATTTTTTCAACGATCTCTTTTTCCTGTTGCCACTTAGCTTTTAAAGTATCACGCTCAACACTTAAGTTGCTAATATCGATAGCAAGCTGCTTTAATTTATCTTCATCATTCTCTCGCTTTATAGCTTCTCTTTCAATCTCGAGTTGTCTTATCCTTCTTTCCAATTCGTCCAGTTCTTCAGGCATGCTGTTCATTTCCAAACGAAGCTTAGCTGCACTTTCATCAATTAAGTCGATAGCTTTGTCTGGTAAAAAACGATCGGTCATGTAACGTTGACTTAGTTCTACCGCAGCAATGATCGCCTCGTCTTTTATACGAACGTGGTGGTGTGTTTCGTAACGATCTTTTAAACCACGTAAGATAGAAATCGCGTCTTCTTTGTTCGGCTCATCAATCATTACCTTTTGGAAACGACGCTCTAAAGCTTTATCCTTTTCAAAAAATTTCTGGTATTCGTTAAGTGTTGTTGCACCAATAGCCCTTAACTCACCACGTGCCAATGCAGGCTTTAAAATATTAGCTGCATCCATTGCACCTTCTCCACCACCAGCACCAACAAGGGTATGGATCTCATCGATGAATAGCACTATCTCACCATTGCTTTCTGCCACTTCTTTCACTACGCTTTTTAAGCGCTCTTCAAACTCACCTTTGTATTTTGCGCCTGCTATTAATTGCCCCATGTCTAAGGCAAAGATGATCTTGCTTCGTAAATTTTCAGGGATGTCACCATTAACTATACGATGTGCTAATCCCTCTGCTATGGCGGTTTTACCTACACCTGGTTCACCCACTAATATCGGGTTGTTCTTGCTCCTGCGACTAAGTATATGAAGCGTACGGCGGATCTCTTCGTCGCGGCCAATTACAGGATCGAGCTTGCCATCGCGAGCCATATCGTTTAAGTTGCGGGCATATTTCTGCAACGCATTGTATTGCTGCGAAGATGTTTGAGAGTTAACCGTAGATCCTTTTCTAAGATCGAGTATTGCTGCTTTCAAACCCTTCTCAGTAAGGCCTGCATCTTTTAATAAACGCGCCACATCATCATTCACTTGTATTAATCCAAGCATTAAATGCTCAACGCTTACAAACTCGTCTTTAAATTCTTTTAGCGATGCATTTGCTTTCAACAATACGTTATTCAGCTCGCGGCTTAAGGTTTGTGCAGGTTCAGTACCACTAACCTTTGGTAGCTTCTGAATGGCCTCATCAACCTTGCTCTCAATAAACGCCACATTTACATTATTCTTTTTCAGCAAAAAATCAACAGGACTGTCTTCATCCTTCAACAAAGCCATAAGCAGGTGATTGGTTTCAATAGCAGGGTTGCTGTTATTGAAGGCCAGCTGCTGGGCTTGCTGAATGATCTCCTGCGATTTTATGGTATAATTATTTAGGTTCATAGTATTAAAATATTTTTATTGGTCAGCAATTTTTGTCTGTTCAACATCGTTGTGTCACTCACTTGTGCTTGTATCACTTTATTCAGCTTTCTTGCGAGTGGCTAACAATGTTGTCGCCTCTACTACTTCAAACCATAATCCAACTGGTATTTTAAGAAATATTGTCTTATTAAACACAACAATTACGCCTCAAAGTCAGTCTGTTACTGTATCTCCTGCTGTAATTACAGGTTTTGGTGCAGTTGCATCTGCTGCATGAAAACGATAAAGCGAAACCAAAACAAAAAGGGCAAGCTGCGCTTACCCTTTTAAAATTATAATATTATCCTCTCAGCAGTAACTGTTGCTACAAGATTTGCAGATGAAGTGATTGCGACGCAACGATGACGCTATGAAATACCAATGCTGGTATCAATAAAAAAGAACGTTTGATAATTAACCTTCCTTCTTTATCAACACAATCTTATTGCGGTCGGCTTTGTATTTGTCTTCAAAAGATTTAGCCATATTAGAGTACTCCGAAGCGGGATAGAAACCGCCGTTGCTGTAACATTGCCGAATTTAATGGTAGGTCGTTCCACCCTGGCAAGATTTGAAAAAAGAATTAACAATAAAAAGGCAGAAAGAGTAGGTAAATTTCTCACGGCCTTGTTTTAAAGGTTTTGGTTTATGAGATATTTGCAATCTCTAAAAAGGGTTAAACAATTAAACCACCTTTTTATTAATAAAAATCAGTTTTGAAAAAAAATCTTTCAATATGGATAAAAGAAACGAGCTACAGGCTTGGCTTCGACTACTGCGGCATTGCTAAAGCCCACAAGCTTGACGATGATGCAAGGCGCTTAGAGCAATGGTTGCAAAAAGGAATGCATGGCAAAATGCAATACATGGAAAACTACTTTGACCTGAGAGTCGATCCTAACCTTTTAGTTCCCGGCGCTAAAAGCGTTATTACCCTTTTAATGAATTATTATCCATCCAAACAACAACGACAGGGTGCGCCAAAAATTGCACGTTATGCGTTCGGCAACGATTATCACGAAGTAATAAGAGAAAAATTGAAGGAGTTTTTAAATGATATGCGAGAAAAGGTTGGCGAGATTAATGGGCGAGGTTTTGTTGATAGTGCACCCGTACTTGAACGTGCATGGGCCAAAGAAAGCGGCCTTGGTTGGATTGGCAAGAATGGCAATCTTTTAAATAAACAAATGGGTTCATTCTTTTTTATTGCGACTCTTATTATTGATGCAGAGCTTGAGTATGACGATGCTTATGTAAAAGATTATTGCGGCAGCTGTACACGATGTATTGATAGCTGCCCCACTGAAGCCATACTGCCGGGCAAAGTGGTAGATGGAAGTAAATGCATAAGCTATTACACCATTGAATTAAAGGACACACTGCTTCCTGACGATATGAAGCAAAAATTTGGCGACTGGATGTTTGGTTGCGATGTGTGCCAGGAAGTATGCCCATGGAATCGTTTTAGCAAGCCTAATAACAATATAAAATTTACCCCTATTCCCGAGCTTCTAAATTTTACTACAGGCCAGTGGGAAGAACTAACAGAGGATGCTTTTAAAACCGTTTTTAAAAATTCGCCACTTAAGCGAACCAAGTATAGTGGCATAAAACGCAACCTCAATTTTATAAAGAAAGAGGGCTTTTAAATCATCTTGTTACCTATTCTGCGCCACTAATATCCATCGTTGAAAGCGTTGCTATAAAAAGATGCTGTACAAGAGTGCGACGCAACGATGTACAATAGATGCACTAAAGTTTGAAACAAAAAATTGATCGGAAACACAACGAGGCAATGTATAGTGAAGAGAATACCAGCATTAGTTTTCATAGCTTCATCGTTGCGTCGCAATCACTTTATCGGCAGTAATTTTATTGAGCACCCAGCGCACAAGTACTATACCTTATAAATAAAAACGGCCGAAGCCGCTTTTTAAAATTGCCAACCCACCTTTATTGAAATCCTTGTATAATTCTTTTCGATAGTCTCCCAGGTAGTTGCTCCTGCTGGCCAAATCGTTATTTTCCAAAGCTCACGCGATCCCTTAATCTGTTTGTATGAATAGCCTGCCGTTAACAGTAGACCGCGATTTCCTCTCATAAAAAACTTCCACCCAACTCCTATATCGTACATTGGTGTAGTTTCCAAATTAGGGATACCAAGTTGTTCCTTCTGTATAAAATTAAGATAGGGAAGGCTAAAGCCGCCCGCTGCATACATAACAGGGCTGTGGCTTCCCTTAAGGAATTGATGCTGCGTGTGCAGGAACAACGGAACTGTTCTATCAGCATATGCATCTATACCTACACCAATGCCTGCAAACCAATTACCTTTTGCAACACCATTTATAGTTTGTATTTGCACTGCTTCACCACGCTCTCCTGTTAATAAACCTAGTTGGTTTATTGAGCTGATATTATACTTGTGAACTTTCTTTTGAGCTATTGAAGCAAATGAAATAAAGCAAAACGAAAGAATAAGAAGCGACTTTTTCATATACTATTTTTGGTAAGAGACTTTACTTAAAAATTGGATTTGTGTTGGATTTGAATAGTTGTATTGGTACAAGCCGTCTTTACAAACAACCCTTGCGACGTTGTTGAAAGCAATTACATCATAGGTTTCAATACCTTTCACATGATGCACTAATTTAAGGTTCTTCACATCAGTAGCGTCGAACACTTTTAGTCCATCAACACCATCACAAATGAAGAGCAGGTTGCCATCTTTAGATAGGCCGTGAGGGTTTTTTAATTGCTGCGTATTGACACGAACCGGACTTGATAAGTTAGAAATATTAAGGATGTCTAACTGGTTTGTAAACGTTTGACACACGGTACCTGAACGAAGCGTAACATAGGCAAAATTGTCATCTGCTATAACAGGATCGCAGGCCCGTGCATGAGTAAAACTACCTGTACGGGCAGGCATAGCAGGATTAGTAGTGTTATAAATAAACATTCCTATACTTGACCCAATAAATAAACTGTTTTTGAAAGGGTAAATGGTTTCGATGCCCGAACCAATATTTACAACATTGGAGAAAGTTGGATTTTCTGGTTGCGTAATATTGAAGACATTTAAAGCGGTTTCGGTAACAGTATAAAGGTAATTGTTCAAAAGGCTAAACCTAGCCATTGAACCACTCACCCCAACCGGAGCGCTTGCAGCACTTGATGCACTGCCGAAAGAAGATGATTGGGAAAATAAAACGTTCCTGTTGCTGGGAAACCATGAGTCGCAGTCTTCGCCTACAGTAGTGTCTTTCGTTATCCAGTCTACAATTACTTTGTTAGGTTCAGCAACAAAACCATTTGAGTATCTCCTGAATTGAAAAGCATTTTGAGTAATATTTTTTACCTGTACCTGGGCTGGATTGGCAATATCAATTGTTACCATATCAGTGTAAAGATCAGCATATAAAATGTTGCCCTTTACAGCTACATCTAGGTTGCCAGGAATGTCTATGAAGTACTTGTTAACCGGAGATCCTGGGTTAGTATTATCAATTATATGTATCCCCTTATCAATTTCATTTAAGAAGATATAGTTACCTAGCACAAACATTTTTCCCGGTTTCGTAACAGGAACAGGTCCGTTACTTTTAATGTTTGCTCTTACTTCAGCAGTGGTCTTATAAACTGGGGTGTAAATAGTATAGGTACGTTTGCACGTATCTTTTACACAGCCAGTAACCAGTGCAAATGTTGCGGCAGCAGCAAGCGCTTTACGCATTAGCGAAAAGAAATTTTTCATAACTGTTTGTTTTGATATTATTTTTTGAAAAGGATGTTTGCTTTTATTGAAGAATAGATAAGATGTTCTTTTGTACCAACAGAAGGCCTCGTAAGATTACTAATGCTGTACTGAAACTGCGGACCTAAAACAACATTGTATTTAGAAGCATTGATAAGTGGAAACGAAATGCCGCTCTGCACTGCGAGCTGAAACTTGTTAAGTTGGCCCTTCGCCCGATAATACACACCATTTCGATCGTCAAAAGATAGCGAGTTGGAATGCATTAAGAAGCCAGGAGTAATTCCGAACCATAAGTTGGTAGGTTTATAACTATTCCTGTTTAATCGATATAAAAGATTTACAGGCAGCTGAACAAAATGATATTTATTGACGTAGCTGCTTGCAGAACCGGGGGTATAATAACTGTTTACAGTTGTGCTGAATCCCGTAGCAGAATCCATGAAAGTTCTTGTAGTGTTAACCTTGTTCCCAATATTGGTGCTGACGGAATAATATTGATAATGCAGACCAAAAGAACCAGCAAGCCTTCCTTTTAATTGATGTTGTACAAAAAAGCCTGCACCTATTGCAAGGTTACTTTTATAACTTCTCGAATCGCTAGTAATAGTTGAAACATTTTGACTTGGTGAAGAAGAAAAATTAGCTGGCAGAGACTTATCCTCCGTCGAGTGTTTTATTCCCCTAATGTTATCTGAAACCCCCACGTTTAGTGTTGATCCAAACTTCCATTTCTTAATTGTCTTTGGCGTTATTGCTTTTATAGAACTGTCCTTTATTACAATGGTTACTGGCAAATTAAATGCAATACCTAGTTGAGCTGAATCTTGATTTGGTAAGACAACAGATGCAAGTAAAGTATCGCTTACTAACTTTTTAAACGAAGTACCTTCTTCTTTTGAGATACCACCAGCAGGACGTTTAGAAATTACTGCATCTTTTTCTGCTTTAAGCGCAAGTTCCTCTTGCAATACTTTAAATTTCAACTTAGGTTCTGCTTTGCTTGTAGCTGCAGCTGCAGTCTCCCTTATACTTTCTTTAGTGGTATTATTGATTTTAGATTTATTAGTAACCCGGTTTACACTACTTCCTTCCAACCTCTTTATTCCAGTTGATCTATCAATATCTGCAGGCTTTTTTGCCAATAAATCGTTTTCGTTGTTTTCTGTTGTCGCCTTCTTTTCTTTTTCCAACGTCTTTTCACTTTCACTTGGTTGACTTTCTGATTTAGCAGTAGTTACTTCATGTTTAGTAGCTGCAAGTTCACTAGTAGTTTTATTAGTTATAAAAAGAAACACACTTCCGCTTAATAAGATCAATCCTGCAAAAAATAACCAGAAGAAAACTTTTCTTTCTCTTTTCTTTTTTGCCAGCCTTTGTTCCACAAGCTTCCAGACTGCCTCCGAAGGTTGCAACTGAAAGTCAGCGAAAGCTTGCTCTATATTGTTTTCAAAATTATTTTTTTGCATACTTCACATTTTTATTGCCGTCTGCAATTTTTAGCCAGGTAATTAGTAGCTGTCTTGCACGCATGTACTGGCTTCGCGAGGTGCTTTCACTTACGCCCAGCATCTGCCCAATCTCTACATGACTAAACCCTTCAATAGCATATAAATTAAAGATCGTTTGGTAACCAGTAGGTAGTTGCCGTATCAATTCTGCCAGTTCTTTCGCATTTAATTTTACTTCCGGATCGTCGTAAGAGATAGGATGCATCTGAGCTTTATTAAACAAAAGGTCGTTCTGGTATTTCTTACTTTGTTTTAAATAATTCAATGCAGTGTTAACCATTATTCTTCTCAGCCATCCACCAAGCTCCCCTTCGCCTGTATATTGATGCAAGAATTTAAAAGCCCTCACAAATCCCTCCTGTAAAACATCTTCGGCATCCTGCAAACTTTTGGTGTACCTAAAACAAATTCCCAGCATTGAAGGAGCATACTCTTCGTAGAGCTGCTTTTGCGCTAATGCTTTTCCCTTCAGGCAATCTTTTAAAAGTTGAGAATTCGTCATATTCTTGTCAGCAGGTTGACACGGCTTTTATAGGTAGCGTTGCATTACTTAAAAAAAATTTTAAAAAATAAAAAGCGGAGAAATATAAGCAGCAGCTATGATTAAGAGAGTAAAGTACAAGGACCTTTTACAAGACTGATGACGTTTATTTTTTTGTTACCAGCATTTGAATAAGCATTAAGCATTGTTGTGTCACTCACTTGTACTTACAACGCATTATTCATCTTTTCTTAGTGATTGCTTTATTCGCATTCAAGAGCCTGAACTTTTATAATCGCGAATAATAAACGTTTAAACAAAGCTGAATAGAGAAACGAAAGTACAAGAGTGCGACGCAAGAAAAGCTTAATAGAAGTAATGCAGACGGGATCAAAAAAAAGCACTGCCCTTTTTACTGTTTGTAGATTTATCAACGCAATTGTTGCTCCGTGGTGAGCTTTAAGATATCAAGGCTTTTTTCCATAAAAGGGCCAAGTGCTTTATCACTTACTATAGATGCAAACTTTTCCCAGGGATACCATTTTATCTTTTGAGTAAAAGCCCACTGTAAAGTAAAATGGCTTGCATTAGGTTGCGTAATGAAATTAAATTCTCCTTTCATCGGAGTTCCTTCGCCTGTTTGCCATACCGTTTCAATAGTTTCATTATTCCTTTTTACAAGGGTAACTTTAGAACCTTTGAATTGTAAAACAGTTCCATTATTTGTTACCTCCATCCCACTTGTATCAATACCTGCTATCCAATTCTTCCACTGGGAGAAGTCGGCAACCTTTGCGTACACACTGTCTTTTGAACCAGTAAAATTAGCTGCGCGTGACACTATAACTGTTGATGGCAACAGCATTGAAATTGCAGTGAGCAACACAAAGAAAACAACGAAACTTATTAACGCGAGTTTTACTACCCTCATATCATTCCCACTTAAACAATTTTACTGCAGCGGCATACACTACAACTCCCCAGATAAATAAAATACCGATTTCGAAACCGCAATCCTGCAGATGTGACCCTTCAAACGCGATTTTTCGCATTGCATTATTAAAGTGTGTAAGAGGTAAAATATTACAAAGAGGTTGAAGCCAGGTTGGAAAAACCTCTATTGAAAAGAAAGTACCGGCCAATAAAAATTGAGGTAGTGTAACAATATTTGCAAACGGTGGGATGGTGCTTTCGTTCTTCGCTACTCCGCTTACAATAAAACCGAAACCCATAAAAATAATCAGCGCAATAAAGCTTAGTACCATTATTTCGAGGAAGGTTAAAAACCCATGGACTAAGGTATAACCAAATGCAAAGTGGCCAATACCAATAATGATTACTGCAGTTGAGATTTGAAAGATGACCCTGCTTAAAGCCTCTCCAAGAATTATGTAAGAACGTTTTATTGGTGTGGCATAAAATCGTTTTAAAACCAGGTGTTGCCGTAAATTGAAGAATAAAAAAGCAACCCCAAACACGCCGGAACTTAATAACGAAAAACCTAGTTGCCCAGGCAATATGAAATCGATGGTTTTATAATTACGGCCAGGAATTTTTTGTACATCTCTATTAATAGTTGCATAGGTAGGCGCTGCAGGGTAAGTACTTTTATCGATTCGCCCAATAATGCTTGCTAGTATTGATTGAAGTATGCCAAGGTTTTGCTGGTTTACAGCTTCAGAACTTTTGAGGGTTATTGTGTAAGGAGAAGTTGGATTGTTTGGTTTCTGAATGTTCACAACAGCCGTAATTCTTCCCTTTTCAAGGTCTTCTTTTATATCCTGTTCTGCTTTATTTACGATTATAATTCCTGGTACTGAACTTATGTCTTGAAAAACGGGATTTAGTGTATCTGCGTTTTTATCGATCGCTATTTTAAATGAAACTTTTCCACTTCCGCCAATAAAGCCAAAAACTAAAATAAAAATCATAGGAAAAGCAATACTAAAAATAACGGCAGAAGGACTACGTAATATTGATCTTAGACTGGCCCTGGTAATAGCCCACATAGCTTTTACCTGGTTGTATTTTACATTCATGCTTTGAAAAGGGTAAAGCAACAAAGCTATTTTAATATTTCACAAAACTGAAAGAAAGAAAAAATATAAAAATCAAGAATACCTTCGACAGAAGTCGTACCTTTGTGTGACAAATGGCAGCTATGAAAAAAGATACTAAAAACAAACCGCTTTCAAACTATGCTGAGAGTGAAAGTTTACCCGCCAAAGTGGAAGAACCTTACCTTCACTACCACTCTTTAAAAAAGCTTCCGGCTGCGCTTGCTGATTTTACTTATAGCAATTTCAGAAAAATTGCGGATAAAGTGCCTTTTACGCAAAGCGATTGGGCTAATATTCTTCATCTCTCAGAAAGAACGTTGCAGCGTTACGCAAAAGATAATAAATCTTTTGAAGGGATTTATGTAGACCGTATACTGCAGGTTGAAAACCTGATAGACCTTGGCCTAGATACTTTTAATTCTGCTAACGAGTTTTACAACTGGCTAAAAAAGCCAAAAATGGTTTTAGGCAACGAACTCTCCTTTGAAGATCTGTACCATACTGAAGGAATTAGAGAACATTTCAACCAACTTCAACGTATTCAACACGGCATTTATTCATGATTTTATACAGGTTTTCACATGAAAGGTACAGCGATGACCTTTCGGGCACAGGAGCAAAATTGTATGGCGGGAGATGGAATTCGATTGGCCTACCGGCACTTTACACGAGCAGCAATATTTCTTTAAGCCTACTGGAAGTATTGGTTAACTCGACAACACTCACCCAATTAAAAAGCCTGGTATTAATGCGAATAGAAATACCGGCATTGTTGCAACAATCGGTACAAACACTGCCTAAACTTAAAGGTGACTGGTATTACGATATTGAGTATTGCAAATGGATAGGTACGGAATTTTTAAAGGAAAGTAATCACTTGCTTCTTCAATGTCCTTCCGCTGTTGTACACGAGGAGATGAATTACCTTGTTAATCCTATGCACAAGGATTTTAAAAAAGTAAAACTGCTAAGTGGAAAAGGTTTTGTGTTTGATGAAAGATTGTTTAAGACTACTTTTAATTAGCAGGAACTTGATTACAAGGAGGTTGCCTTTAGGAAGATTAGTGTCCCAGCTATTGCCATTACTCAGCTTTACTTGCGTCGCACTCTTGTACTTTTAGTAATTTCTATGCAGCAGTTTTTATCGAAGTGAAAACGACTAATTAAATAACAATTGCTGCCGCTTTAGATCAACTTTTTAAATCCTAATCGTTCCCCTAAAGCATAATACAAAGATTTGCCGTAGAACTGAGCGTAGCAACGATGCTTAACCGGAGATTGTATCTCTGTAACAAAATCAATTCCTATTACTGGATCTGCATGTCGAAAGGTAACCTTGCCTGCGGGATATTCATGATCTTCCTGAGCGACTGCATATGCTTGAAAATAGTGTACTGCTCTTCGCCTATCTCTTTTTTGATAGCAACCTCTTTTATAGCGTCTTCTTTCTTATTCATAAGTTCCTGTAAGAAAGTTTTTTTCTCAGGATATTCACGCACCCTGAACTCTTTTAGCTTAGCAAGACGTGCGGCGCAATTAACCGCGTCGTTTAGGTTTCCAATTTTATCAACAAGACCAATTGTCATTGCCCTGCTTCCAGTCCACACACGGCCTTGAGCAATGCTATCAACTTGTGCAATCGGAAGCTTTCTGCCTTCGGCGACCCTTGACTTGAACGAATGATAAATAGTATCGATAGAGTTCTGTATAAACCTTTTTTCAGCCTCGTTTAAAGGACGGCTAACGTTTCCTAAATCAGCAAACGGACCGGTTTTTACGCCATCGAATGTGATGCCTAATTTATTTTTAAAGAAACCTTCCATGTTAGGAATAATACCGAAAACACCGATTGAACCGGTAATGGTGTTTGGCTGGGCGAAAATAGAATCGCCTACGCAAGCCATATAATAACCGCCCGAAGCCGCAACATCACCAAGACTTACTACAACAGGTTTTACTTTCTTTGTTAATTGAAGCTCACGCCAAATTACTTCGCTTGCTAAAGCACTGCCACCAGGAGAGTTAATCCTAACAACCACTGCTTTAATACTTTCATCTAACCTCAATTTCCTGATCAAGATTCTAAATTCGTCTGAACCAATTTGCCCATCTCCTGCTTTTCCATCAACAATTTCACCCTCCGCGTAAAGAACGGCGATCTTGCTACCATTGTTTGGAACAAAGTCGGTGCCTTTTGCGTATTTACTTAATGAAACAAAATTGATTTTATCATCGTTTTTAATTCCAAGCTTTTGGATAATTTCTGACTTGACTTCGTCGTCGTACTTTACTGCATCTAATAATTTAAAACGTACTGCATCTTCAGCAGTTTGAAGCGCATTTGTGTTTGCCAATTGATGAAGTGTTGCAGTATCACTTTTAGATTTATCAGCAGCCGTCAACAGTACCTGGCTGTACAAATCATTTAAGTAAACAGAAGTTTGCAATTTATTGGCTTCTGTCATCTTGTATTCTCTAAGGGGTTCTGTTGCACTTTTAAACTTGCCTGCGTAAAATATTTGTGGTTGTATCTCCAACTTTTCAAGTGTGCCTCTTAGGAAAAATAGGTTTGTTGACATGCCTGTCCAGTCGAGGCCGCCTTTTGGATTGCAATAGATGCGGTCAGCAACATTGGCTACATAATAAGCTGATTGGCTTATCACCTCTCCATAAGCAATTACAAACTTTTTGCTTGTTTTAAAATCCTCGAGAGCATTTCGTATTTCCTGGCTTGAAGCAAAGCCGTTCGCATTAGCATTACATTTTATATAAATACCACGGATAGCGCTGTCATTTTTTGCATGTTCGATCATCCGGATCACATCAAATAAACCCGGCAAACTCTCATCATCATTACCTGTTAATGCTGCAAATGGGAACTCCTGCTTTTGCTCAGCATAATGTTTTGTAAGGTCAACAATCAATACACCTTTTCTACCTATGTCTGGCTTATCGGAAGAGACCACGGAAGAAACTATAACAATCAGGATAAGAATACCTAAAAGGGTAAAAGCTATTAGCGATAAACACGAAGCAAAAAATACTTTGAAGAAACTGCTCATTAATAATATGAATTAAAGTGTGCGAATTTAAAGATATTTGGCCGCCTTTAACCCCCTCGGCATTATGAACAACGCTTTTTTACTGATAGGTGGAAATATAGGAGACAGAATAGGTTACCTAAACAAGGCTTGCGAACTAATAGATAAAAATACAGGAACTATAGTTGTAAAATCCTCTGTTTTTGAGACTGCTGCATGGGGGGTTACTGAACAGGCTTCATTTCTTAACCAGGTTCTGCATGTAAAAACCGATCTTTTACCTCCACAATTACTAAAGCAGATCCTTGCAAACGAAGCAGAGCTAGGAAGGAGAAGGATCGAAAAAATGGGTCCCAGGATAATTGATATTGATATTCTTTTTTATAATAACGCTATTGTTAATACGGCTGAACTTACAATACCACACCCGGAAATACCTAACAGGAGGTTTGTTTTAATCCCGCTAAATGAACTTGTGCCCGATTTGGTTCACCCTATTTTAAATAAAACGGTTAGAGAGCTCTTAAACGAATGCCGGGACAAGTTGGAAGTGAAGGTTTACGGAAAAGACTGACGAACTATAGTGTATTTAAAGCAAAATTTATAGCACTACTATTTGGCAAAAAACAACAATGTTAGTCATCTGTTTATAACCAATTTTGCTTCCTCTCACCCCGAGTTATCATTTTGGCGTAGGTTTGACGCCCTTAGTTTTTTATACCGAATGAAGCATCAGTTTATTACAATCGAAGGAAATATTGGAGCAGGAAAGACCACTCTGGCTCACTTACTCGCTAAGAAAGTAAATGCAAGATTGATCCTTGAAGAGTTTGCAGATAATCCTTTTCTTCCAAAGTTTTACGAGGATCCGAAACAATATGCTTTTCCTTTGGAGTTGTTTTTTATGGCAGAGCGTTACAAACAACTAAAAGACTTATTACATAACGACCTTTTCCAGGATGTAACAGTTAGCGACTACCTTTTTACTAAATGCCTTCTTTTTGCTAAAGTCAACCTGCCCAATGAGGAATTCAGGCTGTACCAGAAACTTTTTGAGATCATACATCAACAGTTATTGCATCCCGACATTTTGATTTACTTACATGCACCTGTAAGTAAGTTGCAGCAAAATATTAAGAAACGCCAACGCTCCTACGAGCAAGCTATTCCTGATGATTACTTGTTTAAAGTACAGGAGACTTATACGAGTTACATTAAACAGCACAACATAAAAACCATTTTTATTGATGCAAGCAACGCCGATTTTTTGGGTAACGAAAAACACCTGCAGGTAGTGCTTGATGCCTTGGAACAGGATTTTAGGGATGGTCAGCATTACTTTACTTTACCATAATTTTTTTTGAGCCAAAACCAGCCATACAACGATCCATTAGCAGCGGTTAGAATTCCTGAGTATCGCAACTTCATGATAGGCCGTTTTTGCTTTACGGTAGGGTTACGAATGCTGGGAACTTTAGTTGGATGGTGGATGTACGAGTTAACCCGTGATCCCTTGGCTATGGGAATGATAGGATTAGCTGAAGTAGTTCCCGCATTGACACTAGCACTGTATGCAGGGCACGTAATTGATGTAAGCGAAAAAAGAAAGCTGCTGCTTAAAGGAATAGCCGCTTATCTTTTTTGCGGTATTGCCCTTCTTGTCATTTCCACTTCGTTCTTTGCAACTTATTCCGGTACAACTTTAATTATAGGTGGAATTTATACCACAATATTTCTCACAGGCATTATCCGTGCTTTTACAGGGCCTTCTTTTGGCGCTATCATAGGGCAAATGGTACCTACACATGTTTTACCCAACGCCATTACCTGGAACCAGGGTACCTATTTATCGGCTTCCGTTACGGGTCATGCATTAGGTGGCTTTTGCATTGCTGCGTTTCATGTTACCGGCACTTTAATTTTTGTTGTAAGCCTTGTAGTGTTATCAATTTTTGCGGTATATAAAATTTTACCAAAGCCGTCCGAAAACAAGACCCCTGATAAGCGAACGTGGGAAAGCGTGAATGAAGGTTTGAAGTTTGTCTTCTCCACAAAAGAAGTGTTAGGAGCATTATCACTTGATTTATTTGCAGTACTTTTTGGTGGGGCAGTAGCTATGGTTCCGGTGTTTGCGAAAGACATTTTAAAAATTGGCCCCATAGGTTTTGGATGGTTGAATGCAGCCGCAGATATAGGTGCTATCATTATTGTAATACTGCTTGCACTTTTCCCGCTTAAACGTAAGCAAGGGCGAACTTTAATGTATGCTGTAGGCGGTTTCGGCATCTGCATTATAATCTTTGCACTTTCCGATTGGTTCTGGATTTCGTTTGCTGCGTTACTTGTAAGTGGTGTTTTAGATGGCGTTAGCGTAGTTATTCGGGGCACTATTGTACAATTGAAAACGCCCAACGAAATGCGCGGCAGGGTAATGAGCGTAAACTCAATGTTCATTAATAGTAGTAACGAGCTGGGCCAGTTTGAAAGCGGTGTGGCTGCCCGGTTAATGGGTGTAGTTCCCTCAGTAGTATTTGGCGGCTGTATGACCTTATTAGTGGTAATTGCAACCTGGTTTAAAGCACCGAGCCTTAGAAAGATGGAGTATTAACTAAGGTGTTTACATTTTCTATTTTTACACCTTCCCCTACTAGTAATTTTTTTGTGACCAGCATTAGTACAAATATTAAGCTTTGCTTGCGTCGCACTCTTGTACTTGAAGTTCATAGCTCAGCCACAAAAAAAACTCGGAAGCGCTCTCCCTTTACTTTTAACTTTTGACTTTTTATTCATTCTTCATCTTTGCATTCTGCAATGCCGTACAAGTGAGTGACACAACGATGATGCTATGAAAAACTAAAGTTGGCAACCAACTCATCCAAAACTTACCCATCTTGTGCCAACTGCTTAATCCGTTTCCAATCACCAACAATCCATATCACGTCTTCCCACTCGAATACAAGATTAGAATCCGGGTTTAAAATTCGTTTATTATCGCGTTCAATACCCACCACTAAGCCACCGGTTATTTCACGAATACGCGAACTTCGGATCGTTTGACCGCGAAGGTGGTTGTGGTTATCAACTATTACCTTGTGTAACTGCGCAGGATTAATAATCGGCAGGAATTCCGCTACCTCTGTGGCCGGTTCCACGATTGGTCTAAACAACTGCAACTGTTCGTCCGTGCCGATAACAGAGATGCGGTCGTAGGGAAACAGCATCTCGGTTTTAGCAGGTACATCAATTAATTTATTGCCCCTTTCAATGCTGGCAATATTGATCCCGTATTTTTCGCGCCACTGCAAATCCAGCAGAGTCTTTCCAACAAAATCGGAACCGGGGCTTATGGTGAAATGAACAAGGTGGGCATCCCAGGGTGAAATATTGTTCTTCTCATCTATACCTTCCATTTCCTGGCTCGAGTTGAGGTTGGACAAAAAGCGCTTTTCTATGCGGCTATAAAAACGTTGGAGCCTGTTTGAAAAAATGATAAGAACAATAACCATAACAGGTAACGCAATCACAAAAGCTGTTTCAATATTAAACAATTGATCGAGCAAAAAGAAAAGGTATAACACCGCAATTACGTTTCTTAGCACCTCGAACATAACCAACGGACCCCGGTTATATTTTTTGTCGAGCCAAAGATTAGTATAGGCGAACCGGTGAATTTTCTTAATTGTCAACGCCCAGATAAATGGCGTGGCTGCAGCCAATGTAACAATAGTGGAGATGATCGACGCGACCAGCTTACTATTGATCTTCTCAGCAAGAAAAGGCAGCAATATTTTAGTTGACATAAGCAACAAAGCAATTAAAACAACGGAGTTGGTTACAATTACAACGACGTAAGATTTTATAACCGTTCGCCAATCACTCTCTGCCTGGATGGTTTGGGCGCCGGTACTATACCTGTTCAACCGGGCGATGAATTTTTCAGGCAGCCTTGTTTCTAAAAACTTATACAAAGGCCCTGAAAGCCGAATCATGTAGGGCGTAGTAAAAGTTGTAATCACCGATACGCCTACTGCAATTGGATACAGGTACTCGCCAATAACACCAAGAGATAAACCCAGAGTGGCAATGATAAAAGAGAACTCGCCAATCTGCGAAAGACTCATTCCTGCCTGTATCGATTGTTTTAAAGGTTGGCCGGCTATAACAGACCCAAAAGTAACGTTCACTGTCTTTCCTACAATAACAACGAGCGTTATTACTAACACAGGAATTATATTCGTTACCAATGCTTCCGGGTCTATTAATAATCCTACCGAGACAAAGAACACCGCGCCAAACAGATTTTTTAAAGATTTTATAAGCCCATCAATTTTAGAACCTTGTGCTGTTTCTGCTAAAATAGAACCCATTACAAATGCACCAAGCGGAGCTGAAAACCCAGCTTTGGTTGCTACAACTACCATTACAAAACATAGTGCTAATGAAACAATCAACATTGTTTCATCGTTCATAAATCTTTTAGAAGCCTTTAAAAAACTGGGCAATAAAAAAATCCCAGATAGAAACCACAAGCTTAAAAAGAAAAGCAGTTTCAGTAGCGCCATCATCATTTCTGCGCCTTCCACCTGCTGCCTTACAGCTATTGTAGAAAGTACTACCATCAGGATGACTGCTACAAGATCTTCAATTATTAATACCCCCATTACCGAACCTGCAAACTTTTGGTTCTTCACTTTTAGTTCATCAAAAGCCCTAATAATTATCGTTGTTGATGAAATGGCAATAATACCACCCAAAAAAATACTGTCCATTTTGGGCCAGCCTAATAACTGGCCTGTAAGAAACCCGAGGGTTAACATGCACCCGATTTCGAAGATGCCCGTTATGGATGAAGAGCCTCCGATATGAGCCAGTTTTCTAAAACTGAATTCAAGGCCGAGACTAAACAATAGGAAGATCACCCCTAACTCCGCCCAAATCTTTACTCCTTCAAGATCGGAGATGGTGGGTAATAAAGAGAAATTAGGACCTACAAGTATGCCGGCAATAATATAACCTAGCACCACGGGTTGCTTCAACCATTTAAAAATGATTGTAGTTAAAGCAGCCAGGCTAAGAATCAGTGCAAGATCTTCAATCAAGTGCGGTACCTCTATCATAAATACTCTTCTTTTTTGATCATCGATCAAGCAGTTGTACGAGGGCCAAATTTAGCCAACTATCTTAAAGCGAGCAGAAGAAATAGAGTATGATTATTTAGCGAGAGTAAGTTTCTCTAAAACAAAGAAAACAGCTGGACAAACTGAAGTATTTTTTAAAGTGAGCTGTGGTCTTTTTAGCAGAACATCTTCATTAGTATACGGATATCGTGCACAGTCGCTTGGTCGCTGCTCATAAATTCCGCAATAATTATCTGCTCCTAAAAATGGGCAGGGGCTGCTTTTAACTACATAGTCTCCATCCGAATCGAGGCGAAGGTATTGTTCAATAAAGTTCCCCTCTTTCATGCGCAGGTGCTTTGAGATGCGTTTAATGTCGGGAGTTTTAAAGCGCGGCGAATAATTTTTACAACAGTTACTGCACGAAAGACAATCAACATTCGTAAAAGCCTCTTCATGAAGGGCAGGCAGTTGCTTGAGCGCTTTTGTTTTATCGGCACGCTGCAGGTACTGTTTGTATTTTTTTTGATTTTCCAAAGAACGTTTTTGCCATCCTTCAAGATTTACCTCTGCCATTGTTTGTATAAGTGCTTATGAAAGGAGTCGCGAAATTACCTTAAAGGCTTGTAAACATTTCACCGCAATGGTTAAAAGAAACCCTTAATTGTTTAAATCACCTTAAGATTGGCTGTTATAAAAATTCTTTTGTTACAAGCATTAGTAACTCTAATTAAACTTTTCTTGCGTCGCACTCTTGTACTTTCTAACCTGCCGCTACTTTTTTTTACCATATAGGCACACAGAAATTTAGTCTTGTTCTACTTGTGCCGATGTGGTTGAAGTTCTTGCTCAAATATATACCAACAGTACAAGTGAGTGACACAACGATGATGCTATGAAATACTTTTGCTGGAACAAAAAAAAATCCCTCAAATTGCTTTGAGGGATTTGACAATTATAATTAGTAACACTTAAACTAACGCAAGGTCAATCACCTGCTGCATTGTTTTTACGTAATGAAAGTTTACGCCTTTTATAAAGCTGCTGTCTATTTCGTTCACATCTTTTTCGTTTTGCCAGCAAAGAATAATTTCTTTTAAACCTGAGCGTTTTGCAGCCAACACTTTTTCTTTAATTCCACCTACCGGAAGCACTTGTCCACGTAAGGTTATCTCTCCCGTCATAGCCATGTAAGGCTTCACTTTCCGTCCTGAAAAGGCACTGGTAAGCGATGTTAACATGGTGATACCCGCACTAGGGCCGTCTTTAGGAACGGCGCCTTCGGGCACGTGTATGTGTATGCTTTTCTTTTCGAACAAGTCGGTGTTAATGCCAAGCTTTTTACCGTTTGCCTGCAAGTAACTAAGGGCAGTTGTAGCACTTTCCTTCATTACGTTGCCGAGATTGCCGGTAAGTTTTAGTTCCTGCTTTCCGTCGCTCAAAATCGTCTCAATAAACAGGATGTCGCCCCCAACATAAGTCCATGCAAGACCGACTGCTACCCCGGGCATATTTACCGTTTTGTAGATCTCGTTGCTATACCGCGGGAAGCCCAGAATTTTGTCAAGGTCGTCAACAGTAAGTGTTGGTTTCACCTTCTCGTTCATCGCAATTCCTTTGGCCTGGTTTCGCATTATGCTAGCCAACTGCCTGTCGAGTTCCCTAACGCCACTTTCGCGTGTGTAGCTTTCAATAAGTTTCTCCAAAACCTTATCGCCCATTTTAAACATGTTCCTTTTAATGCCGTGTGCATCAAATTGTTTAGGAACAAGGTGGCGCTTCGCTATTTCCACCTTTTCTTCGATGGCGTAACCGCTTAAATCAATAATTTCTAACCTGTCTCTTAATGCAGGTTGCATCTGGTTGATATTGTTGGCCGTTGCTATGAATAGAACCTTGCTAAGATCGTATTCCATCTCGAGGTAGTTATCGTAGAACGTATGGTTCTGTTCCGGATCCAATATTTCCAGTAAGGCACTGCTTGGGTCTCCCCTATGATCACTTCCAATCTTATCAATCTCGTCAAGGATCATTACCGGGTTACTGGTCTTTACCTTACGTATACTTTGAATGATGCGCCCAGGCATTGCGCCTATGTAAGTTTTACGGTGTCCACGCAGTTCACTTTCATCATGCAAACCGCCTAAACTTAATCGAACATACTTTCGGTTTATAGCACTAGCGATGCTTCGGCCTAACGAGGTTTTACCTATGCCAGGAGGCCCAATAAAACATAAGATCGGGCTTTTCATATCGCCTTTCAACTTCAATACGGCCAGGTATTCCAAAATCCTTTCCTTTATTTTGGTCATTCCGTAATGATCCTTATCTAAAATATCTTTGGCCTTTTTAAGGTCGTAACTATCCTGAGTATATTCTTCCCATGGAAGATCGAGCATCAGGTCAAGGTGATTGTAAACAACGGAATAATCAGGCGTGCTCGGGTGCATTCTTTCCAGCTTCTCAATACCATTTTTAAAAACGGTTTTGGCTGTCTGCGGCCATTTTTTATGCTCGCTTTTTTTCTTCATTTCAGCCAACTCGCGATCATTAATATCGCCACCTAATTCGTCCTTAATACTCTTTAGTTGCTGCTGTAGGAAATATTCACGTTGTTGCTTATCTAGTTCGGTTCTTGTTTTATTGGTAACCTTATTTTTTAATTCGGCAAACTGAAGTTCTTTTTGCAAAATCTGCATCAGGTCTTCCGCACGACTGTTAATGTCGTTGATCTCCAGCAAACGCTGCTTCTCAGCAAGATCACTGTTAAGGTTGCTGCTTACAAAATTTATAAGGAAAGAAGGGTTCTCGATATTTTTTAAAATGATTGAAGCTTCTGTGGGAAGATTCGGAGACATTTGAACAATTTGGGCAGCAAGGTCTTTAATGTTACTTACATAAGCGGCAAAGTGTTCATCACCAGGAATTGTATCCTCGTCCAGCAAGGTAACATTGCCTTTAAAGTAAGGATCTTCAGCAGTAATTTCATTTAGCTGGAAGCGTTTTTTACCTTGAATGATGATGGTAGTACCACCATCCGGCATTTTTATCAGCTTCACAATTTTTGCTATAGTACCAATATCACAAAGATCCTTCACCTCCGGATCTTCAATGTTGCTGTCTCTTTGCGCAAGTACACCAA
>JAQBNN010000243.1 GCA_028288505.1 Segetibacter sp.
ACCACCTGGTTCGATAGCAGCATGCGCCAGTATTACCGCGAGTGGAAATTCAAGCATCCCTACCCTGCTGATTTTGAAGCAAGCCTTGAAAAAGCGAGTGGCAAAGACTTAAGCAGGATCTTTATGCAACGCTTCTCCACGGGCCCAATTCCTATTGAAAAAAGCAAGGCACTTAAACCAACATTGTTATTCAACTTAAAGAATACCGAAAAGTATAATTACATAACGTTTATGCCTGCTGCGGGCTACAACTATTACGACAAAGTAATGCTGGGAGCAATGATGCATAACTACCAGTTACCTGCAACAGCTTTCCGGTTTCTTGCCGGGGCTTTATATGCTACTGGTTCTAAAGAATTAAATACGTTTGGTCGTGCTGGCTATACTAAATACAACAAGAACAGCCAGCTTAATACTTCGCTTAGCTACATCAATTATACAAAGGACAATTTTGCTTTTAGCAATGAAACAATTAACCAGCGCGTTCGCCGGATTGTTCCTTCCGTTACTTATAAATGGCAGGATAAAGACCTGCTTTCCAAACGGCAGTATTCTTTGCAATGGAAGACTTTCCTGCTTAAAGAAGATGATCTTAATTTCAGCCAAGACATAATTGGCCCAGATACTTTCGATGTAGTTAAAGCTCTGCCCGTAAACTCTTTTATTAACCGCTTAACATTAACTGTAAGTGATAGCCGGGTGTTGTACCCGTACAATATTTCATTAACTGCCGACCAGGGAAAAAATTTTATTCGAACAGGTCTAACTGCTAAATACTTTTTCAATTATAACGAAAAGAAGGAAGGTCTTTCTGCAAGGTTTTTTGCAGGCAAGTTCTTTCATTTAAACACTGATAATAGTTCAAGGTTTAGAAACGAACGCTACTTCTTAAACATGACGGGGCCATCGGGTAGGGAAGACTATACGTACAGCGATTACTTTATTGGTCGCAACGAATTTAGTGGTTGGACGAGTCAACAAATTATGGAACGAGATGGCTTCTTTAAAGTGAGAACAGAAATGCGTGAAGTAGGCCAGTCAGATGATTGGCTAACGAGTCTCAACCTTGTTACCGACCTTCCTGCAAGTGTAAATCCGTTAAGCATATTGCCTGTTAAAATTCCTTTTAAAATTTTTCTTGATGTTGGCACTTACGCTGAAGCTTGGAAAGAAAATCCCGCCACCGGCCGCTTTATTTACGATGCAGGCATCCAGCTTCCTCTTTTCGGCTCTACCGTCAATGTGTTCATTCCGATTATTTACAGCAAAGTCTTCCGCGATTATTACAAGTCTATTGTAAGCGAAAAAATCTTCCTCCGCTCCATCTCATTCAATGTCAATTTGAACCGGTTTCAAAGTGCTGTAAACACTTTAGGCATTCCTCTTTAATTTCTTGCCAGTTTATTTTTGGTTGTCATCTTCAGCAATTAATTCATCATCCGTTGCGTCGCACTCTTGTACTGATGTGCTAACTTCAGCAACCAAACTTTTCAATCAACACTCATCTGTCTCACATTCATCAACATCTACTCTTGAATGGCCTAATATTGCTTTACAGTACAAGTGAGTGACACAACGATGTTGATAAGAGTACATTTGCTTGTAACCAAATAATAATTGCTTTAGTTACCAGTTAGCATAAATGAGCGCACCCCAAAAAATACAATTGCTATCAAACAAATCTATCGACAGAAAAAGATGGGATTATTGTGTTCGTAATTCTACTAACTCGCTCATATATGCTCACTCATTTTACCTTGATAATATTTGCCCGCAATGGACCGCAATTATAGGAGAGGATTATAGTTGGGTGCTTCCGCTAACGCCACGAAAAAAATGGGGGATCAGTTATTTATACCCACCCGCTTTTACACAACAGCTAGGCATATTTACAAATGACTTTAAAAAAGTGGATTACGAAAGCATTTGGCTTTTAATAAAAAAGAATTATTCTTTCATTGCAACGCATTGGAACTACGCTTTACCAAAAGAAACTTTTGCGGAAGATGTAACTGTAAAAGAAGCAACAAATCTTATTGTAGATCTTTCAAGTAGCTATGCTTCTATAAAGCAGCGCTACCACAACGATCTGCTAAAGAACCTGAAAAAGAGTGAAGGCTTTTCTTTAAACTATGCAGCTACAGAAGATTATCAAGCAGCTATAACAAACTACATCGAACATTACGGTAGCCGCATGCCGCACGTAACATTTAGCGACTACGAGGCTTTTAAAAACGTGTGTTCAATCGCTTATAAAAGAGGTATGCTGTTATGCCGGAATGTAGTGAACGAACAACAAGAAACAATGGCTGCAGCACTACTCCTTTACGATGGAAGGCGGCTGTATAACATAATGAACACAACCACCTTTAAAGGAAGAAAAGCTGCAGCCAACCATTTTCTTATTGATAATATTTTTAAAGAATTTGCAGGGCAGCGAAACGTATTCGATTTCGAAGGCTCAGACCTTGAAGGTGTGAAACCTTTTTATGAAAACTTCGGCGCTGTTAACCAACCTTATTATATGTTGGGTTACAACAAACTGCCCTGGCCAATTAGCCTTCTAAAGCGCTAAGCTTTTGATGAAATAATTTCTCAGCAATTACTAAATCAAGCGGACGGGTGATCTTTATATTATCATACTCGCCTTCAATTAAAAATATTTGTTGACCTATTGCTTCTACAACTGTTGCATCATCAGTAAATCCTTCCTGGAACTCCTGGTTGTAAGCCGGCACTAATATCTCAGAACGAAAAGTTTGAGGTGTTTGAATTAACCTGATCTTGCTGCGATCAACAATTGAACTCTTTCCATCTTCACTTATACGCACCGAATCTGTAGCAGCTACCGAAGGGATTGCACTACCTTTTTCAAGCGCCTGTTCGTAACAACGATGGATAAGCTCTGCACTTACCAGGCAGCGTACGCCATCATGTACAAAAACAACTGAAGGCTCTTCAATTTGTTCCAGCCCTTTTTTTACTGAGTGAAAGCGAAGCTCGCCGCCGGCAACTATTGTTACTCTTTCCTGGAACTTCATTTCAGCAATAATGTCCTCTCCTCTCGCCACAAAGTCTTCCGGAAGAACAAGGACAACCTTCATATCATCGTACGATTCTAAGAACGCACGTACAGTAAAAAAGATCAAAGGCTTACCGCCTAATAATAAGAATTGCTTAGGTATAGAACTGCCCATTCTTTGCCCTGAGCCACCTGCTACTATAATTGCATACTTTTTCATTTTATAAATCGATGTTGTTAATTATTGTATGTAAAACTGTTGTTTACAATAAAGATAATGGTTGAAGCGGCACAATTTCTTTTATTTTGACAACTATATATGAAGGGAATTATCTATTATCTTTTACTGGCCACGCTTCTGGGTTTGATTTCGTGCGGAAACAAAAAAGCGCCGGAAGAAAAGCCCACAGTCCTCGACCTTAAAGAAATGAGCGACCTGGCAACAGTTGAATACACAGTGACCAAAATAATTAAAGCAGAAGACAATAAAACATGGTTTAAAATAGGCGACCGGAAAATTTTAATGAGTTGCGAGGCGCAGATAAAAGCAGGCATTGATCTTAGCAGCATAACCAAAGACAACATCTCCGAAAATGGTAAAGACATAAAACTTCGCTTGCCTCCACCTAAAATAATAAGCTTTAGTATACCGCCGGAAAAGATAGAAGTACAGTACCAGGAAACAAGTGTTTTCAGGGATAAGTTTTCCTCCAAGGAAAGAGATGCCTTGGCTGTGCAGGCGGAAACACAAATACGAAACAACCTTGCAGGTCTTGGTATAATGGAACAGGCGAAAGCAAACACATCTCTCTTTGTAAATAATTTTTTGAAGCAACTGGGTTATCAAAACATCACCATTACTTACGATGACGGTAACCCTTTAAATCCTTTCCAATGAGAAGACGCTTAAGAAAATTATTGGTGCTTTTATTACTAGCTATTGCAGGGGTGTGGTTTTTTCAAAAGCTAAATATTATTCCTACATGGAACGAGGTTTTTAAAAGTAAGCCAGTTGTAATTGATGAAACACCTATGCTTGTGAAACAAATAAAATCGATTGGCCAACTGGTAACTGCTACCGCCTACGACGAAGTTGTTGTTGATTCTTTTATTGCCACCAGGGGCTCAGCTTTCGTTAACGCATTTAATAAAGTGGTGCCCGTTCCCATTCTTCCGCCGGCCGATAAACAAATTGTATTGATAGCAAAAGGCAAGGTACTCGCTGGTATTGATCTTAAACTCTTGAAAGATGAAATCGTAAAAGTTGTGGCCGATACCGTAACAATAATATTGCCTCGTGCTAAAATCCTTGATGCAATTACAAACCCTGCCGACTTTGAAACTTTTATTGAAAAAGGCGAATGGACGAACGAAGCAGTAAACGCAGTAAAGCAACAAGCCAAACAAAAAATGATTGATCGTGCAACCGCACAAATGATACTCGAGAAAGCCCAGAACAAAGCCAAAACAGTGATGGAAAATTTCATTACAACAATTGGCTTTGCAGTGGTAAATGTGCAGTT
>JAQBNN010000207.1 GCA_028288505.1 Segetibacter sp.
AGTTTACTAAAATAAGTGTAGTATAAACAGGTTATTAGTTTTGTTTTGAGCAAGTACTAAAGTGAAGAGGGAATATAGTTACTTAAAGAAATGTGTGGCTTTAAATTAATCAAAATCACTTCCATCATTTTTTCGGTTTAAATAGATTTCCAATTTTAAGGTTCGTACTTATGTTCAAATTCAAACTATCCTTATTTGATTTAAACTTTCTTTCCTGCGCTGGTGATAACTTTCTTCATGCAACAAACAATATTTGTATTGCATTTTTGGTTGTTGCCCTAAGCAAAATTACAAAGGGTCTTAGTTGACCCTTTTCTTTTTTTTTAATGTTGGTAAAGAAAATTGTTATTCTTGTACGGCATAATTTTTAACGTTACAAGAACGATAGCTGTCTTTACTTTTAATAAATAAAATCTACCTGGAAAAATGCCTTTTTTAAATGCCCCCCTCTTTGGTGCTCCTCAAATTTCAATAGAATCAGGGATTGACGATATTCAAAATAATTCACCCAACCTGATTGTCTGGGCTGCACCTATCATGTTCTTTTTTGTGTTGCTGGAGTGGTACATCTCTCATAAGCAAAGCAGGAATCTCTACGATAGAAAAGAAACCATTGGATCTATTTTGGTAGGTATAGGTAATGTTGTTATTAATGTAGCCCTTAAACTTGCAATGTTCATAGCAGTTATATGGATCTACAACATGTTGCCATGGAGAATGAGCCTTAACTGGTGGACGTTCCTTCCATGTTACGTGATCTTTGATCTTTGTAGTTATTGGTCTCACAGAATTTCACACCAGCAACGTTTTTGGTGGGCTACACACGTTGTACACCACAGCGCTGAAAACTATAATCTTACAGTTTCGTTTCGCTTAAGCTGGGTACAACACCTGAAACTTATTTTCTTTTTACCTGTAGCTCTTCTTGGGTTTCATCCCGTAATATTTTTTATTGTAAACCAAATAGCAGTACTGTTCCAGTTTTGGGTACATACCGAGTACATAAGAAAATTACATCCCGTTGTTGAGTATATATTGGCAACGCCTTCCAATCACCGCGTTCATCACGGTTCACAGGAAAAATATATTAATAAGAACTACGCAGCCACTTTCATTTTTTGGGACAGAATCTTTGGTACTTACCAAATTGAAGAAGAGCAAGTTGAATATGGCATTACACATAACATTGAAAATAAAGCCAATCCTCTTACCATCAACTTCCACGAGTATGTTGACATATGGAACGATATGAAACGTGCGAAAGGTTTTAAACAGAAAATGTTTTACCTGTTTGGAGACCCAATTGACATTGCCAAGGAAAAGGAAAGATTAAGTAAGCAGCAGCAACACGCAGAGAAAAGAAAAGAAGTAGAGAGCGTGTTTGTTTAATGTTTGTATTGCCTTTGTTTGATTTTACGTAAGAACCTGGTTTACATCTTTAATTCAATTGTTAAACTTGCCACCTTTTTTTTAAATTTTATTTTTGTAATCCAATGTAGCAATTGGGGTGAGTAAAGCTATAAAAGTACAAGTGAGTGACACAACAATGTTGCAAGGTGGACAAAAGTTTGTAGACTAATACTTCTTAAAATATTTTAATCTTAAAAGGTGCTGTATAACAGTGCCTTTTGTTTTACAAACTCATTATTTTACAAGCATTTTTAATATTTACAAACCTTGTTTTATATTACCTAGCCCAAGACTGTAATAATAAAGTCGTACCAAGCCCAGGAGCTATGCTAGCAGAAACAATGCAGAGTTTGCAAAAGCAATAATTATTGTACTTATTAGTACTGCTTACCTATTGATAAGATTTAGTAATCGCACTAGAAAAAACACAACTTAAAGATTTTTGAAGATGCAGCACCTTCCTGTATTGTCTTATTATAATTAAAAGAGTGGCTAATGTGGCTACATAAGTATCTTTAGTTTTAACCCTAACAAAGTTGGTACTACATTTAATTTTCGAATGTATGGTTACAGCAAAAAAAGGTCTTAAAAAAAAGGAACCTGTTTTTTTCTAAATAATTTATCCTTTTGCAGAAAAATTAGCCACTCATGTATTTTATATATCCTAAGGGTGTCGGAATTACAGAGGAAGAAATGGAAGAAGTATGCGATATTTTTAGTGATATATATATATGATGTAGAAGATTTCAATACCATCTTTAGTATTTCATAGCATCATTGTTGCGTCGCAATCACTTCATCGGCAAATCTTTTATCAACTTTCCAAAACATCTTTCTATCCTAAAGCATTTTCAAGATTCTATTACTCATCAATCTTACACATACTTCTTCAATAGTTCCTGTAAGTCTTTCACTCCTTCTGTTGCAGGTTTTGCAATTGCCGTAAGATTATACAACGATTGAGTGTAAGGAATAGTTTTATCAACAATAAACTTGGGTATTTGATAAGGAACATAATTAACTAAACCAGCCGCAGGGTAAACAACTAAAGAAGTTCCAACAACAGCAAAGATATCTGCAGTCCGCATTACTTCAACAGCCGTCTCAATCATAGGCACTGGCTCTTCAAACCATACAATATTCGGTCGTAGTTGTCCACCATCTTCTGCAAGGTCTCCCAGATTTATGTTTCCCCTTATTTCATACACTACGCTTTCATTCTTCACACTCCGCATCTGAAAGATCTGCCCATGTAGGTGTAAAACGTTCGTGCTTCCTCCCCTTTCGTGAAGGTCATCTATATTTTGCGTAATGATGGTGACATCAAAATCGGTTTCAAGTTCAGCAAGACCTTTGTGCGCTGCATTTGGTTCTACTGCAGCTACATCTTTCCGGCGCATGTTATAAAAGTCCAGCACCAGTTGCGGGTCTTTGGCAAAACCTCCTGGAGTAGCTACTTCGTATACATCATAACCTTCCCACAAGCCATCGCTGTCTCTAAATGTTTTCAACCCACTCTCCGCACTGATGCCGGCCCCTGTTAGCACTACTAATTTCTTTTTAGCCATGCTATAAAATTACATGATCAACTTGTTTTTACAGAATCCTTTTGCAGGACTAGCTGCTGCTTACAGGCTTAATTTTTCTTATGTAGATCCATACAAATGCGGCAATTATGCAGACAGACCAAAAGGTTGCCAGGATTAGGAGAAGACCGCTGATGATCTCGCTTCCATCTTTAAAAGCCTCCTTCAATTGCGTGAAAAACGAAGGCAACTCGTCTGCAGTTGTAGTGCGTTCAAGTACTGGAAATACTTTAAGTTAATCGTGCTGTATGCAGATTGGTGAGTGAGGTAATTAACCCGTCCTGTACCTGATTCAATAACTTCCTGAATTGAATTGATCTCGCTCTGCACCTGCAGGATTTCTTCCATGTTCTTTGCCTGTTTTAAAAAATCCATGTACCTGGCCCGCACCTGTTACTTTGCATCCATCCTTGCTTTCGTGTCAACCACTTCTCCGGTTACATCTTCAGTGCTTATTCTTTTTTCAAGCACCTTCACTCCTTCTGAAGGTACCATGTTCATCAGGTCTTCAAACTGCTCGACAGGAACTTTAATGGTGAGGTTTTTTTCAATTCTTGCATCGTTCTCTGTTTGTTCTTCACCAGCTACATAAGCACCATACTTTTTTAAGTTTTGATGAATAGAAGTATTGTAAGCATTATAGCTTTTAAGTTCAAGGGTAACGTTAGCAGTCTTAATAATCTTCTTGTCCCAATCGACTATTGGTGCTGGTTGGCCTGATTGAAGAACTGTCTTACCAGTATTATTCACAATTGAATCACTTACCACCACGTTGTTCCCCTCGCTCTTTAAAGCCCTATTCTTTTCTTCCACCTTATCTTGAGCAGAAAGGGTAATATCTTGTGTTACTATCTTCTCAACGTTGTCTTTTGAGTTGCCTCCTTTATTGCATGCGAGTAGCATCAAAACCATGAGTATGGTTATGCAGTTGAATGAAAATTTCATAATAGTAGGTTTAATATATTAGATGCGGAGATGGGTGTTTTACATAAGCAAAGCAATCGTTAGGGCTTTTTATTTTCCTATTTTCTTTAAGTAGATGATAGAACTATCAGTATCTGTAATTGAAAAAGCGGAATCGCTGATGGAAGTAAATGAATAAGTCTTAAGGGTAGTATCTTCCTTTAAACTTAGTTGTTTGCTGGCAGTATCTAGTTTAAACCAACTCGTATCAATAACGTCTTTTCCAAACTTCATTACTACTGTGTCGTGTTTGAAATCGTACTGGGGGTAGTTAACCCCTGCACAATCTTTTCCGAGCATTGATAAAGCAATGACGCCAATAGTTGCGGAAGAGTCTATACCAGGCTTTATAGAATCAACCTGCCATTTCCCTTCGATACTAAAACCTGTTGGGCTACTAGATTTCTTTAACGAGAACCAATCGCATGAGGACATAGTTATAGCTGTTGCCACTAAGGCAATAAAAATTTTAGAACGCATAAAAAAGATTTTTAAGTGGAGAATTAATTGAAGAAAAATTGAAAGCGCTTACATCTCTTTATTACGCAAGTAGTATAAAAGTAACCTTCACTTATTAGTTAAAAAAAGTAAAAGAAGCTTGGTACTACGCATAAAAAAAGCAGCCATTAGGCTGCTATATAAAATGATACGACTAACTTTTATTTTGTCTCTGCAAGCTCTAGTACAATACTCCATTCTTCATCGGTTACTGCTGAAACTGATAAGCGACTTAATCTTACTAACTCGAATTTTACTAACCGTGGATCGCCCTTTATTGCGGCAAGAGTTACCGGCTTCTTTAATTTTTTCACTGGCTTAAAGTCAACAACAACCCAATTAGGATCGTCAGATGTAGGATCTTGATACGCTTCTTTTGCTACCTTAGCAATACCAACAATCTCTTTCCCTTCATTGCTGTGATAGAAGAATACTTCATCACCTTTCTTCATTGCTTTTAAATTGTTTCTTGCAGCAAAATTTCTTACGCCGTCCCAAAAGGTTTGCTTGTCTTCAACAAACTTATGCCAGCTGTATTTTGTAGGTTCTGATTTTATTAGCCAATGAGCCATAGGTTTAATTAAAAATGTAAAATGTAAAATTAAAAAGGATTGATGTTACAAGTGAACGAGAATAGTAGCATGAAAAGTTTTTCATTTTTTCATTTTTCATTTTGCATTTAATTCCTACCACCCATTCGCCAACACATCTGCGATGTGCAGTGTTTGTAAGTTATAGCCTTTGTGCTTTATGTAACCATCCAAATGCATTAGACAACTTTGGTCTGTGCTTATAATGTATTTTGCGCCTGTTGCTAATGCGTGATTTACTTTTTGGTCAGCCATTGCAGCACTTATTGGTTCGAACTTCACAGCGAATGTGCCGCCAAAGCCACAGCAAGTTTCCACGTCTTCCATTTCAACTATCTCAAGACCTTTTACGTTCTTTAGGAGCCTGCGAGGCTCTTTTTTTATCTTACATTCTCTAAGACCAGCACAGCTATCGTGATAGGTTGCTTTGCCTTCTAATGTAGCTCCAAACCTATCTATCGCTAATACCTTTATCAAAAACTCAGAGAACTCAAATATTCGATCTCCTGTTTGTATAACCTTGTTGTGCAGTGATGAATTATCGAATAGCTTCGGATAATAGTTCCTGATAAAGCCAACACAGCTTGCACTTGGTGCAACTATGTAATCAGCTCCTTTAAAATCGTTGATAAACTTTGTGCATACCTCTTTGCTTTCTTCCCAAAAGCCCGCGTTAAAAGCTGGTTGACCGCAACATGTTTGGTTCTTATTGTACAATACATTACAGCCTGCTTTCTCCAACACCTTAACCATGTTGAATGCCGTTTCTGGATATAACTGGTCTATGAAGCACGGAATAAATATTTGAACATTCATATCCTTAACCTCGAGTCTGGTTTAAATTAAACAATACTAAAAAGCAGTTATCGCTTAGATGAATAAAGATTTGCAAGTACAAGAGTGCGACGCAACGAAAGCTTAATAGTTATTTGAAAGCTTAGTACAAAAAATAAACAAACCTACTTAATGCTTCTGCTTAAAGCAATCATTTTAATCGCCGTGATGGCAGCCTCCTCACCTTTGTGGCCATGAATACCTCCTACCCTTTCGAAAGCCTGTTGTTCGTTCTCAACGGTTAAAACACCAAAGATAGTTGGCACATCAAGCGTAAGATTAAGTTGCATTACACCGTCGGTTACACCTTTACATACATAATCGAAATGTGGGGTATCGCCACGAATAACAGTTGCTAAAACAATAAAGGCATCTGCCTTTTGTTTGCTTTGCGCCTGGTACATTTTAACTGCAAAAGGCGTTTCGAAAGCACCAGGTACAACAAGTGTTTTAGTTCTTACACCATTCGCTTTTAGCACCTTCCTTGCGCCCTTCTCAAGCTTGTCAATTATGTGTGCGTTCCATTCGGTCTTAACTATAACTACAAAGGCATCCGCAAGTTGTGGGATGCCTTTGTTTACTTCAATATTTCCTTTAGTAGCCATATTATTTTACACTGAAATCATTTTTCTCAATACTTAAACGATAAATGTATTTATCGATGGTAAATCCTTTTTCAGTACGAGGGTATTTTTCTTTGATCTCTTTGTATACTTCAACTGCTTCGTTGTTTTTGTTCATTGTTTCCAACAAGAAGCCGGCACGAAATAAAAACTCGGATGCGTTGAACTCGTCTGCTTCAAAATGATGGGCCGCTTTTTTGTAGTTGTCTACTGCTTCTTCCTTTTTACCAAGTTCGCTAAAAGCATCAGCCAAGCGACCATAAGCAAGCATTTGAACCTGCTTTGCATCTGTATCAAATTCTTTCAGGTATTTAACTGCATTGTTGAAGTCCTGCTTTTTAAGATAGATCACGCCAGCATAAAAATGAGCAAGGTTAGCAGCTTTAGTTCCGTCGTATTCTTTAATCACGTAAAGAAAGCCTTTGTTCGCTCCATCTCCATTTAAGGCAAGGTTTAAGCTATCACTGCCAAAATACTGCTCTGCTTTAAACATCGCTTCAGCAGCACGTTCCTCTTTGGGTTCTTGAAACCATTTTTTATAAGCAATATATCCGCCGCCTACTAATATGATAGCAGCTAAAAATCCAAGAATGAAATTTTTATATTTATCCCAAAACCCTTTTGCACTTTCAAGAGTTTCGTTCACTTCAACCTCCTGCACAGGAAGTACTTGTTTATCGGCCATTTTATGTTTTTAAAGTTTTATTTTTTCGGGTTAGGTGTTGATTTAATTAATCCATTACAAAAGGATAGTTAGGCTCTACGTAAATGTCCTTGTATATCTCATCATCATTTGGCCAAGGGCTTTCTTCTGCAAAACGAACGCTTTCAGCTACCACGTTGTTTATCCTTGCATCAATAGCATCTAGTTCTTCCTGTGTGGCAAATTTATTTTCAAGTATACGGGTTGTAACAAGTGTGATAGGATCTTTGACTTTGTACTCGTCTAATTCTTCTTTGCGACGATATTTTTGAGGATCGCTGATTGAGTGACCTTTGTAACGGTAAGTCTTCATCTCCAGCAAAGTTGGTCCGCCACCTTCGCGGCCTCTTTTTACGGCTCTTGCTACTGCATCGTGTACAGCTTCCGGGTCCATTCCGTCAACCATATCTGCAGGCATTTCGTACGCGTCTGCTAATTTATAAATATCAATAACGTTACTTGTTCTTTCTACTGATGTACCCATTGCGTAGTTGTTGTTCTCGCAAACAAAGATTACAGGTAGCTTCCAAAGCATGGCCATGTTGAAGGTCTCGTGCAACATACCCTGGCGGGCAGCACCGTCGCCAAAGAAAGCAAGCGAAACATTATCGGTACCCTTATACTGTTCGGCGAAAGCTAATCCTGCGCCAGTGCCTATTTGCGCACCTACAATACCATGCCCACCAAAAAACTTTTGTTCAACACCAAAGAAGTGCATACTTCCGCCTTTACCTTTTGCACAGCCAGTTGCTTTACCATACAATTCCGCCATACACGAGTTGGCATCAACACCTTTTGCAAGTGCCCAACCATGGTCGCGGTAAGCTGTAATAATTGGGTCATCCTGGCGTGTTGCAGTCATCACACCGGCAGCTAATGCTTCCTGGCCAACGTAAGCATGAAAAAATCCACGGATCTTACCAGCCATTTTATACTTCTCCTCAGCTTTCAATTCAAACTGGCGAATAAGTTGCATTAACTCATACCAATACAGGTATGTTTCTTTGGAAAATTTAGTTGCCACTCAGTAAAATTTTGAGCGCAAATATAGGTGAATAGAATAAAAAACAATCGGCTTAGCCGGGGCTAATTTTAGAGAATGAGCCTTATTGCGGCAATATATGTTTCAATTAGAGGCGACGGAGGCGTGTTATCTAACTAACCAGTTGGTTTTTTAAGCCTTTTTGTAGGAGCTACATAAAGTCTTATTTGTTTATGGGCTGTGGCTCTCTGTTCAACATCGTTGTGTCACTCACTTGTACTTATAATTCTTTATTCAGCTTTTATTGTGTTTGCCGGTAAGCAGTATAAAAGAGGTAATAAAATAATATAGAAACTGATTAGTATAGACAAATTGTACAAGAGTGCGACGCAAGTAAAGCTTAATAGCAGTACTAACGATGGCTCAATAAATTAAAAAACATTTTTTTCTGCGGCTATAGTTCTATTGTGGTTTCTTCATCTTTTAGCGCTACCGGTGCCAGTTGTTTTTTATCTTCAAATCCGTGTGGTACTACAGTTAGTTTTTCAAACTTTGATTTGTACTTGCCTTCCTTTTTGCCCAGAACGATTTTGTTGGTAGTAGGGCTGTAAGTGATAATTCTTTTGTAGTATTCGCCTTTCTCGTAATCATAAGTCTCGCCATCATCTTCGTAATAAGTGTACGAACTCGACAGGTGGCCTTTATAAACATGTAGGAATAAATTACCATCGCCTTTCTCCTTTGTATTTTGTACCACGTTTTGCATTGGAACGATCGAGCCAGCCTTCACAAAAACCGGGACATCCGTTAATGGTGCTTCAATATACTCGGAGGTGCTTCCGGTGTACATTTTGTCATTACTTAAACGGTACCAATTCGTATTTCCCGGGAAGTAAACCTGCAATGTTTGCTTGTTGCTTTCAACAGGGCAAACTAAGATGTTCTCGCCAAATAAAAACTGGTTCTGGAACTTTTCGTTGTACACCGACTCTTCATTTGTATACGAAATAGGGAGCATTCTATTAATAGGCAAACCTGTTTGATGCGACTGGTAGAATGAGCTATACAAGTAGGGCAACAGCTTGTAGCGCTGTTCTAAAATAGTACGTAAAGTGTTGGTGTTGTATTCGCCGAAAAGCCAAGGCTCCCTTGCGTTGTAACCAATGTGTGTGTGGTTTCTAAACAAAGGCGAATAAATGCCCAACGACATCCAGCGGATGAAAAGATCGGGGGAAGGATTGCCCATAAAACCACCAATGTCCATACCCGTAAAAGGGATACCGCTAACCCCCATGCTGTTGAGGAGCCTGAAGCCGAGCAGCATGTGTTCGTCGCTTGATACGTTATCGCCTGTCCATTGTGCTGAGTATTTTTGGATGCCGGAATAAGCCGCTCTTGTAAGTACAAACGGACGCTGACCATTCATTAATGCTTTCGTTCCTTCAAAGGTTGCTTTGCTCATTAGCAGTCCGTAGGCGTTCTTCACTTTGTATAAAGTTGCCTTATCTGTACCTTCCCCAAATTCTATGAGGTTTGGAAACTCTCTTCCCCAGGCTGCTGGTTCGTTCATGTCGTTCCAAAAACCGCGGACACCGTTGGTAACATAGGCATCTTTAAAACTCTTGCCCCACCACTCTCTTACTGCTGGCTTTACAAAATCAGGAAAATGACAGCGGCCTGGCCACACATGACCTACATACTTTCTTCCATCGGGATATTTGGCGAAATAATTCTTTGTTACTCCTTCTTCATAAGCTTTGTAACCTTTCTCTATTTTAATTCCCGGATCGATGATGGTGACCATATCGAAACCTATCTTTTTTAAATCGCCCAGCATGCCTTTTACACTTGCAAAGTTGTTTTGGTTCCATGTAAATACTTTGTAGTTGTCCATGTAGTTGATGTCACTTACAATTACATCGGCTGGCATTTTCTTTTCACGAAACGTTTTGGCTACAGTTAAAAACTGCTCCTGGTTATCGTAACCCCAGCGCGATTGTTGAAAGCCCAAGCTCCAAAGCGGCGGCATGGGTGAACGACCAGTTAGAGAAGTATAATCAAAGATGATTTTTTCAACAGTGCTTCCGCCGAAGAAGTAGTAGTTCATTTCACCATCATCAGCTCCAAAATGATAGAGTTCTTCATCGGCTCCACCGCCGAAGTTGAAATAGGATTTGTGTGTATTATCGAAGAAGATCCCGTACGTAAGCTGGTTTTGAACGCCGATAAAAAAAGGAATTGTAGAATACAAAGGATCGGCGTTTAATGCATAACCTGGTATGTCGCTGTTCCAATGCACGTAATGATTTCCCCTCCTGTTTATGTTGCCTGTCTTCTCTCCCAGCCCGATAAATTTTTCGTCCTTGTGTAGCTTTTTATAACAACTAACATTGTTGCCATACCAGCTAATACCAAGACCGTCCTCATCAGCGTTCAGTAATTGCTGGCTTTTGTTATAGTACGAAACTCTAAACGGATTTTTATTTATAGTAATTATAAGGCTATCAGTAAAGAGCTTTACTTCTTTGTCGTTTTCTTCTTTGTTTATGAATTTTCCTGTAGGTGCCAGGTTGTCTATGGCGTAGGAGTGGTCTGTTGTGGGTTTTGTTTTACTAACCCGTACTCTTATTGTGGTAGCATTATAAGGGTGTATTAGCGCGTAAGCATTCGAAAGTTCGAAAGCATAGCCTGCATTACTGGCTTGTACTCTTTTTACATTTCCTATCTGCTCACTTAAACGGTTCATCTGGGCAAAGTTCTTTGTGGTAAAAAAGACGATTGTTAGTAGCGCCAGTGCTTTTTTCATACAGCAATATTTGGTGTAAAATAAACAAAATAGCAAAGGAGAAAGTTTACACTTTCTCCTTTGCTATTTTTCAAACTATTCGTAGTAGTAATCATTGTATAAAGCTGCAATAAAAGATAACAGTACAAGTGAGTGACACAACGATGATGCCATGAAATACTACTGCTGGTCAACAAGCATTACAACCCACCAAGGACTACGCCCATAAACTTTCTGGATACTCACCAGAAGAAACTAGCTCGTCGATTTTTCTTTGAACTGTTGGCGCATCTTCTTTATAAGTAACGCCAAACCACTGTGCGTTTGTTGGGATCACTTTAATCTCGCCCTTGCCAGTTTTAGAAAATTCATCTGCCACTAAAGGAATAAAAAACTCAGCTTTAGGATTAGCTGCATTAGCGTCAAGGAACTCATGAAACTGTTCTTCCATAATGCCAAAAACGTTGGGTGCAAATCCCCAGAAGTTCATACTTACACTGCTGTCTTCACTCACTTCATGTAAGCCAGTTTCGTCTTCGTAAGTAATCTTGCCTTGTTCGTTCCTGTAGATCTTCGTTCTTTCGTTTATTGAAGTAAGGTTGCCACTCGCATCTACTTCGCACACACCGCGGCTTACGCTACCGTTCTCGCTTAGCGTTCTTTTTAACTCGTAACCGATAATGCAATAGGTTCTATCGTTTACCTGCTTGGTTAAAAAATCGTAAGCTTTTTGAAAGGAGTCTCTGCCGTAAAAATCATCAGCATTAATAACAGCAAAGGGCTCGTTAACTGTTCCTTTGCAGCAAAGCACTGCGTGTGCAGTACCCCACGGCTTTGTTCTATCTGTGGGAACTGGCTTTCCTTCAGTAAATGATTCTAATTTTTGAAATACGTAACCGGTTTCAATTTTGCCTTTAAGCTTGGGTTCGAATATGCTTTTAAAATTTTCAGCGAAATCTTCACGAATAATAAAAACTACTTTTTTAAAGCCTGCCTTTATTGCATCATAGATTGAATAATCCATAATAGTTTCGCCACTGGGGCCAAAAGACTGTATCTGCTTCATACTGCCGTAGCGGCTGGCCATGCCTGCTGCAAGAATAACAAGTGTTGGTTGCATAAATAATTTTTAAACTTTGCGAAACTAAATGATACTGCGGTTGCAGCAATAATTTTGTTGAGATTCACAAAAATGATACCACTGGATTTTAAGCAGATAGTTACCCAAAGCATACAAGCAGATTGGTTAACAGCTAAGAAAGGTTCCCTTGACATATTAAGGATTGACTTGCTTCACCCTATAATTAGTGGTAATAAATGGTTTAAGCTACAACACTACCTGCAGGAAGCTACTGAGTTAAATTATAGCACTATTGCCACTTTTGGTGGCGCTTACAGCAACCACATTATTGCAACTGCTTTTGCCTGCCAGCAATTAGGTTTAAAAAGTGTGGGGATTATTAGAGGTGAAGCTGCTGATAATCTATCGCATACTCTACTGTTAGCACAAGAACTTGGAATGGAATTAATTTTTGTTTCACGGGAAGAATACAGAGACAAAGACGCTTTACAAAAACAACTGGCTGATAATTGGTACTGGGTTAATGAAGGTGGCTATGGTATTAAAGGTGCAAAAGGAGCAGCAGCTGTTTTAAATTACGCAACTAACCTTGCTGATTACAATTTTATAATTGCTGCTGTTGGTACTGGTACTATGCTAGCTGGAATTATAAATGCGGCACTACCACACCAAAAAGTAATTGGCATTAGTGCGATGAAAGGAAACCATAGCCTTGAAGCGAATGTTCGTGAAATGATTGACGACGAGAAAAAAAACTCCTTCAGTATTTTACACGATTACCATTTCGGTGGATATGGAAAACATCCCAAGCAACTCCTTGATTTTATAAACCGATCTTTCGATGATTATAAAATACCGCTTGACATAGTTTATACTTCAAAAACTTTTTTCGCTGTTGAAGATCTTGTTAATAAGAACTTTTTCCCCTTGGGTAGTAAAGTGTTAATGATACATAGCGGAGGGCTGCAAGGCAATCTTAGTTTGCCTGCTGGCGTCTTATCTTTTTAATAACGGCTCAGCCATTATCTTTGCGGCAATTACATTAGATGATGGTGAGACGAATAGTAACCCTAATCCTTTTTTTATCAATAGCAACGTGGGTTTCAGCCCAGGATACTTTACCAAATTTTACCCTTGTAGAAAGTGGTGATAAAGTAATAATCAGCTGGGTAAATCCTTTCGAGCAGGTTATTCAGCTTAACGTGCAGCGATCGTACGATAGCCTCAAAAATTTCACTACTATATACTCTGCCACTTCCCCCCAGCTTCCGCAGAACGGTTTTAGCGACAGGAAGATCGCGTCTAATAAAGTGTATTACCGCATCTTTTTTGTGCTTGATGGAGGAAACTATTTTTTCTCACCTGTGCGCCGTGTTGGCTCAGTTGCAACGTCAACCTCTGCAAGAGACGTTAATAATATCAACATCTTTAATTCCACTCCCGGCGACAATAAATTTGTAACGATTAAGATAAAAGATGTTGTTTACAGAACTATTCCAGCCTACAACTTTAAGAGTTTTCGCGATAGCATTTTATTAAGAACACAAGATACCCTTATTGCTGTTACCGAAGAGTTGGTGCTACTAAGTCCTTATATTTTTAAAGAGGCATGGCGTCCTTCCACGTTCATCTATTCTAATCGCGCCGGCTATATAAATATCTCGTTGCCCCTGGTAAACGAGCGCAAGTACAGCATAAAGTTTTTTGAAGAAAGCGGCACCATGCTTTTCGATATTCCACACGTAAGAGAATCTCCTCTTATTCTTGACAAGTCAAATTTTATACACGCCGGCTGGTTCTTGTTCGAGCTGTATGAAAATGATAAGCTCAAAGAAAAAAATAAGTTTTACCTGCCGAAGGATTTTTAGCGTAAACAGAATAAACAAGTTAAATACACTTTGATTTTTTAAAAGTTTTTGTTAGGTACCAGCAATTGCATGGCAATTTTAACAGCAGTTGCGTCCCACTCTTATACGCTACATAATTCTATTATGCAAACAATTTAATTATGTAACGAAGTGAGTAAGTAAAAAGTAAATAATAATAAATAGTTTAACTAAGGTGCGTAAGCGGTACGTTGTACACCAGCTTAATTTTTAAATTACATGCGATTGTTCAAAAGAGGTTAGATGACAAATACAGAAATACAATGATAATTTTTTGAAAGGTGCGAACTTGCCTTTGAAGTGCCTCTTAGAAAATATGCGAAGATTATTTCTTTTGTCGTTATATCAGATAATGGGAAAGTGGTTAGATTAAACGCTAAACACTAATTATAGCGTTTCTGCCAACAATTGAATGAGCACGTGTTTTAAAATTTAATATGAAAGTAATAATTGTAGGAGCAGGTGCTGCGGGCCTGATGGCAGCTAAAGTTTTACTGGAAAATAAGGTTGAGGTTGTAATACTCGAAGCAAGAGATAGAACTGGCGGACGAATTTTTCCAATCGTTAATAATAAATATGGGTTTACAGTTCAAGGTGGTGCTGAGTTTGTACATGGGAAACTACCCGTAACGTTAGAACTTCTTGAAGAGGCTGGCTTAACATTAAAAGAAACAACAGGTAAGTTTTTGCAATTGAAAAACGGCATGTGGCAACAATCATGGGAGATGATTGAAGACCAGGAGAAGGTGATAGAAAAAATGAAAGGACTGAAGGAGGACATGCCTGTTGCAATTTACCTCGAGACTTATTTTAATGATGACCAACACAAGGCGATGCGTGAAAGCCTATGCAAATATGTTGAAGGGTACGACGCAGCAGATCCTGCTACTGCAAGCACTTTAGCTTTTTTAAAAGAATGGGAAACCGAAGAGGATGAACAATACAGGATTGAAGGAGGTTATGGAAAATTGCTAGACTTTATAGTTGACAAGATCAATAAAGCTGGCGCAAATATTATTGTTGATACTGTAGTAAAAAACATTGAGTGGACAACCGGGGATGTAACTGTAACAACAGCTAAAAATGAAAAAATTAGTGCAGATAAAATTATCGTAACGGTACCGCTTGGCGTATTAACATCCCCACCCGGAAGCCCTGCACATATTAAATTTTATCCCGCCCTGCCGGCAAAAATTGAAGCAGCTGGTAAAATCGGTTCCGGCTTTGTAATTAAAGTGTTGCTTTGGTTTAACGATGCTTTCTGGGAAGATGGATTAGCAGGCAATTTTGATCCTGAAATAAAAGATGCCGCCTTCCTCATTTCCAGTGAAACCATTCCTACCTGGTGGACACAATTACCCGACCGTTCCCCTCTGCTAACGGGCTGGCTTGCCGGGCCAAAAGCAGCAACTTTTAAAGATGCAAACGAAGCCGAAATACTGCAACTAGCCATCGATTCTTTGGCAAAAATTCTAAATGTTAGCCATGCTGTTATTAGCGAAAAGCTCTTATGGAGTAAAGTAATTAACTGGCCTGCTGATCCGTTTGCTGTAACTGCTTACCATTTCGAAACTGTTGAAACCGCAACTGCACAAGCTGAACTTGCTACACCTGTTAACGACACTATTTACTTTGCCGGCGAAGCCATTCATAATGGTCAATCAACTGCTACAGTAGAATCAGCGTTAACCAGTGGCAAAATAACTGCGGAATTGATTTGCAAGAGCTTAAGTAAATAAGCAGCTTTTCTGGCATAATAATTTTACCTCTAACAAAAAGGATCATTATGGAAAATAACGAACAAACATTGATGCCAGGCGCCAGCCAAAACAGCGAGGTTAACATTAGCCGCCAGCATAAAGGAACCAATACAGACCTTCAGGATTCTCCACAGGACGAAGAAAAGATGAAGTCCGAAACTTTCATCATCGATCTTCCTGATGTTGAGGACATCCCGGGCCAGGAGTTTGTGCACGTGCCGAACATACAAGAGATGCAGGATACCACTATTTCATCTGACGACGAGGAAGGTGTAGGGCTTTTTGGTGATGACGAAACTGATGAAGATACGGACCTCGTAATGGGCACCGATGCTGATGTTTCAGCTACAGAGCAGGAAGTTTTGGCAAAATCGGCTGAGGACATGCCTACAGACGACGATATACGTTTGCGGAGAACAGAGTTAGATTCGACAGACGAACAAGGTGATTTATTAAACGAAGGAAGCCTTGCTACCAGTGTTTCCGGCGCCGATCTTGATACGGCAACTGCCGATCAAAACATTGACCAGGAGTCACTCGGACAAGGTGACGAGGAAAATAGCGAATACAGTCTTGGAAGCGATGACAACGATCCTGTAACTGAGGGAACGCCGTAGATTGAAGTGACTTAACATAAAAAAGCCTGGCAATAATCCAGGCATTTTTATTTTTTATGTTTCGGGCATTAATTCTTTGCTGCTAAATCGTTGCGTCGCACTCTTGTACTACAGTTTCTTTACTCTACTTCGCTCGCCAGGAATTAAGAACGTTGCATCAGCCTGCAACTCACCACTTTCAATTATTACTTTTCCAAGCCCCGGCCGGTTTTGTGTTGCAACTCATCTATCCTTTTTGACGCGTCAGCTTTAGACAGGTTTTCATCAAGCTCCTCTCCCGCCTCGTCGGATAATGTTTTAAGATAAGAACGTTGTGCGCCTGTCATTGGCTCGCCTCCTGTTGTCCACTCATCAGGGTCTTTAACTGTGTTTGATCCTTTTGTTCGATCGTTTCCATCCTGGTTCTGACTCTGTTCATTGTTATTATTTTCGCTCATGGTTTTATTTTAGGTAGAGGTATGCAAAAAATAAACCACTTGAAAGGCGGGCTGCTTAAGCAATAAGGCATTTAACCTCTAAAGAGTTAAGATAGGTAAATTGTGTGGGAACGTTGCATTGAAAAATGACCCGATGAGGTTGAGGAGCGATGCCACTAAGCGTTGCGGTACACGAGTGCGACGCAACGATGCTTAATTAATGACTAATGCCCGGCCCAAATTTATTCCTCGTAAAACGCCCATTATGAACAAAAAGAAAATCGTCGGATACTTTATCGCAGCTGTTTTACCTTTGCAAAAACTGAACGATGGCAGAAGATTTAGAGATAGCAAAGGGCACCAAAGAAGAACAATACCAGGCGTTGATACCTCAAATTGAAGGATTACTAACGGGGGAAACAGACCTGGTAGCGAATATGGCAAACGTATCGGCGGCACTAAAAGAACAATTTGGCTGGCTTTGGGTAGGATTTTACTTGGTTAAAGAAAATGAATTGGTACTCGGCCCTTTTCAGGGACCAGTAGCATGCACTCGTATAAAAAAAGGCCGCGGCGTATGCGGAACAAGTTGGGCAGAAGCGAAAACATTAATAGTTCCGGATGTAGAAAAATTTCCGGGACATATCGCTTGCAGCAGCATGTCACGCTCTGAAATAGTCGTTCCTGTTTTTAAAAACCACGAAGTAGTGGCCGTACTCGACGTTGACAGCGAGGCGTTAGGCTTATTTGATGAAACCGACCAGCGATACCTCGAGCAAATCGCTCGCCTGGTAAACTTTTAATTTTAGTCCTGTAACTGTTGCAACTTTTGCTTCCATTTGTTGTACCACACTTTCCTGTCAGCCAGGTTGGTGGTACCACCGTTAATTAGTTTTGTTACATCGGTAATGCTATCCTTGTCAGCGCAGTTATTGCACTTTCTATCCTGCCAGAAAATGAAGGCTGACTGCAGGCCATATTTTATATCAAGCAGCAGGTCAGGATTTTGCACAAGCGTATCGTCATTAAAAATCTTCTTGCTGATTAAACTGTAATTAGCTCGCCCGGTTACTTGTATTGGGCCCCTTCCTCTAAACTTGTACCCATCTCCTGAGGTTACATCACCATTTCCATTTCTATTGGCGTAAACGAAGTTTGCCAGTCGCTCCGGGTTTTTTACGAACTGGGCCGCAAACTTTGGATCTGAAAATCTTTTGGGCCATACTGCTTTTAACCTGTCTGCAGACGAGTAGTTTAATCCTTCTTGTAGTGTTTTAAAGCCGCTGCTTTCGTGGCACACCTGCGCTAAAAAGTGAGCAAGTCTTAACGGAGTTTGTAAATCGTATTTGGCAGCATATTCGTTAGTGTATTCAATAACCTTGCTTCTGCAGGCGGGGTTAATATTCATTCCTTCAAGTACTTTGTCGTCAAGTTTCATACAGTTAGGTTTAGTTTAGATTACTAATTTAAATAATTTAACTGGCATTGCAAATAGCCGTAATACAAAATTCTAAAAATGCTTTTAAAGGTTTCTGACGAGGAGCTTCAAAGACTTACTTTTGCCGCCCATGTTTAAAGAATTTTCAAGAACGCTGAAGATTGCTGTACCACTGATCATTAGCAATGTGGCTCAAATAAGTCATGGGCTTATTGATAGCGCAATGATCGGGGCCATTGATTACAAGCAATTAGCAGCCGCTTCACTCGTTGTCAACGTGGTAGCGATTCCACAAGTGCTCGGGGTAGGAATGACTATGGCGATTTCCCCGCTGGTAGCAATGGCGAACGGAAGAAAAGATACTTTTAAAGCTTCGCATACTTTATTCAATGGTGTTATTTTAAGTGCTTTGGTGGCTACCATTATTGCCATTACAATGGTGGTTATAAAGAACTTTTTGTTCAATTTGGGACAGGAGGAAATTGTGGCAACACTTGCAATTCCTTTTTACACGTTAATGTCGTGGTCGCTCATTCCGATGATCATCTTCATGGCGGTTAAGCAGTTTACAGATTCGCTGGAGCTTACGAAAACCGCTATGCTGTTATCTCTCTTATCGTTGCCACTAAACGTTATACTGAACTGGTTTTTTATTTACGGCCGGTTTGGGATACCGAGGATGGAGTTGTTTGGTGCAGGTCTTGGAACTTTGATTACAAGAATAATAATTGCGGTTACTCTTATACTAATTGTTCTAAAACATAAAGTGTTTAAACCCTACCTGGTGCATCGGATGGCTGCATGGAAACTGCGTGGTAAAACCTGGAAAGAATTATTACAAATTGGCGTACCGAGCAGCTTGCAATATGGCATGGAGTCAGCAGCTTTTTCAGTAAGTGGAATTATGATTGGCTGGTTGGGTGCTACAGCACAGGCGGCCCATCAAATTGCTTTAAATATAGCATCAGCAACTTTTATGGCGGCACTTGGGCTTTCAATGGCTGGCTCGATCAGGATCAGCAATGCGTTTGGAAGAAATGAAGAAAAACTGCTAAAGAACATTGGTAAGAGCACCGCAGTGGGCGGCCTTGCTTATGGGGTTTTCTGCGGAATACTGTTTATCATCTTTAAAGACCAATTGCCCTACCTGTTTACTAACAATGCAAATGTAGCAAGCATTGCAGGCGGCCTTCTCATCTTAGGTGCTTTATTCCAAATCTCGGATGCGACACAGGCTATAGGTGTGGGTTTGCTTCGGGGAATTAGAGATGTAAAATTACCTACCCTTTTTGGAGCCCTCGCCTATTGGATAATTGGCATACCGGTAGGGTATTACCTGGCTTTTGTAAGAGAATTAGGCGCTACCGGAATTTGGATAGGATTCGTTTGCGGCCTTACTGTTTCATCTATTCTTTTAAATGCCCGCTTTCTTAATAAAACAAGAGGGCTGGAACAGGAGTGGAAGAAATGAAAAGCGGAGAAATGAAAAATGCAAAATGTAAAACGAAAAACATGAACCTTTTGATCGATTAGTTCCGACTTTTACATTTTACATTTTGCATTTTACATTAAACTAGTCGTCGACTTTCACCTTCCTCGTTCCATCTTCATCTATCTTAGTTTTCTTGTCACCGTCTTTAATTTTCACATCACCATCGGCTTCCACTTTCTTTTTGTAATCGTCGCCTACTTTTATTTTATAATCGCCGTCACCGTCGCGTTTAATTTTTGTATCACCAAATTTTTCCTTTGAATCACCGTCTTCTTCAACTATCAGCTTGTAGTCGCCGTTCTTGTAAACATATTCCTCGTCGTCGTTGTAAACGAAGCTTTCTCCCTGGCGGACGATCTTCTTGTTAACTACTTTACCGGTTCTGCCGTAAAGCGTATCGTGGTTCGATGTATTTACATAAAGATAAACGGGCTTACCTGTTTCGGTATTTACCATAAAACCCGTTTCAGGATCTCTGTCAACCAAAATAGTTTCTCCTGTTTTCAGGTCAACATATTCTTTGTTTTTGTTGCAGGCAGTAAAGGCCATGGAGACAATTGCAATCAACATTAATAGTGGTTTCATAAGATTTATTTTTTCTTGTCAATGCAATTATCGAACCATTGTTTTAGCGAAAAATGTATTAGCACCTAGAATATCAATCTGTTATGAAAACATCCTATCTATAAACACTGTTCATTTTAAAGAAGGTTTTGTTGACGGGCATTTGTAAAAATAGCAACATCGTTGTGTCACTCACTTGTACTCCATATGCATGCTGGGCAACTGATAACGCCGCTATTTGGAGAGCATTACATATTGGAGAAACAAGTGTCTTGTCCTAAAATAGTTTACAGTTTAAAAGACTAAAACTGGAACTATTATGAAAGAAGTACTT
>JAQBNN010000214.1 GCA_028288505.1 Segetibacter sp.
CAGGATCATTTTTACCTGTGCCTGACAGGTAAATCTTTTGTGTTTGCTGAGCTGAAGACGTTAGCGTCAAAAAAGCAAACGTCATTGCGAGGAGGAACGACGAAGCAAGCCGCTGGTATGAACTTAAACATGTGTGTGTTGCAAGAGCAGATTGCTTCGTTTCTGGCGATGATGTTTTGTTGGAGCCCTTTATAATATTGTTGGTCGATGGAATTGTTAAAGCTGATTGCTTCGTCGTCGTACCTCCTCCTTGCAATGACGAACACTTTAGTGTTAGGCTGAGCTTGTAGAAGCCTTGGTGAGCAGTTTGAGATAAAGCTGAGCAACCCTTTGACAAGCTCAGGGTGACAACAGAACCTGAACGACGAGTAGAATTTCTACAGTACAAGGGTGCGACGCAACGAACGTTCAATGGGAGTTGCCTCTGCTGGTTACCAAAAAAAACTCTTATAAAATTTAGGATGCTATGGTTAATTCTGTTGTTCAAAATACGCCTGTTACTTTTTAGCAATTGAATGATGAGGACTATCGGTTTTAAAAGGGACAGATGGGAGACCTGCCTTGTTGTATAGGTTCGGTTGCGCCGCTTCGTGCCATGCAAAACGAACATTGTGAGGCGATGTAACAGCGGGCGATGAAACAAAAATCTTGTTACCTTTTATAATTGCATCGGCTTGCACAAACTTGTTATCTGCACCTGCAACTGAGAACCATGTAAGGGGTTGACCATTGTTGCTTTTCAAGCCATCAGCATGCTCAAACTGAAGTTCAAGTGTGTTGCTTTTTATGTTCATGCGTTTGAATGTTGGACCGGCATAAGCTAAGTTCTTGTTATAGTCTTTTGCTAATGCAAATAACGCTAAGCGCTTACCAACTTCCCACTTGTATGTTGGATGAATGTCATCAAGATTATCAACAAGGTCGGTGGTTATAACCATGCCTGTCTTTGGTATATTAAGGGCTGCTGCCTGTGCTTCTCTAAACTCGGGCAGTGTTTGTTCGTTAAGTCCTTTGCTTTTTGAATAGCTGTGTGGAGCAATTTGAACAAAGTAAAAAGAAGCATTTGGATTGTTCCAAAGCGTACGCCAACTATTGATAAGATGTTCGAATTTTTGTGTATACTCGGTTGTCTCTTTTAGGAAGCAATTGGTTTCGCCCTGGTACCATAAGAAACCTTTAAGTGTGTATGGAGCCAAAGGTTTTATCATTCCTGCATAAAACTTTCCGGGTTGCTTTTCGTCTATTGCCAACTCAACTGTAGGTGCTTTTGAGAGGGTGTTTTTATGAACCGTTCCACTCATCCATGGCTCTATATTACTTCCACTTACTGAGGAGGCAATCATGCCAATGGGCACCTTCAACTCTTCATATAACTTCATTGCAAAGTAATAACCGGGAGCAGAGAAGTCTTTTAAGTAAGTTATTTCGGTTTCATTCCATCCTTTGTTTACATTAGCGCCGTCAGGTTTAGTTAAATCACGGCGGACTAAAAAAAGACGAATGTTTGGATTACGTTCATTAGCTGTTGCAGCACTGTCCAATCCTTTACTTTTGTTAGCATTGGCAAACTTGCTGCTTTTTGCCATTGTAAACTCCATGTTGCTTTGACCTGAACATAGCCAAACTTCTCCAACCAAAATGTTGTTAAGGGTAATAGTATTGCTACCACTTATCGTCATTGTTGAAGGCTTAGTGTTTGCCGCCATTTTATTTAAATACACCATCCACTTGCCCAATGTATCCGCGGTTGTTTTCTTAACCTGCTTATTAAATGTTACCGAAACCTTTTCTCCTGCTGAGGCCTTGCCCCATATAGCAACACGTTGGTTTCGTTGCAACACCATATTGCTACCTATCACTTTAGGCAGTGTTATCTCTGCTGAAAGTTTTAGAGATAATATCAACATAAGTACAAAACAATATGTTTTGCAGCTACACATTACTTAGCAGAAGTTTTAAATGATGTTATACGATACACTGCCTCCTTATCTTTCTCTCCTGCATTCGGTAGTTTCTCATGCATAGGGTCTGTTGGTGTATCAGCATCGGGGAACCTTCTTACATCGCCTGTACGAAATACAACGCGACTAAGCTCTGCTACAGGTGCAAAAAAGAGCCCATTAGGTAATGTTTTACCATTAACCGTAGTAGAAATAAAACGCGTATCAGTATTTAATTCAACACGAACATTGTATGTTTCGTTACCCCTGTACTGCATTAAGTTGCGGTTACGGTAGCCTGCTTTTGTATAAAAGTTACCAGTCGAATCAAACACAAGTCGTGCAGCAGCAGTTCCTTTTGCATCCTGGAATTCTATGGCAAGATTGCCGTTGTTATTTTGCTGTGGAGTGATGGTGAATTCAGCAATCAGTCTTTTAGCTGCAGGCACTACCCTTTCAGCTTTTGCATAATCGTACCGGTCGTAATCTCTTAGTGTTAATGCTTTTGCATCGCCTGCTTTCTCAATCTTAACTGTTGCCCATAAAGGGCTATAAATATTCCAGAGTGTCAACTCTTTACCTTCAGCCATTTCATTAAACACATCACTTGCATGTGCTGTTGGCTTTTCAATTATAGGAACAGGTATTGAGCTCACCCAGATATCTTCTTTGTTCATGCTATATGTAACCCATGCTTTTCCATTAGGAGGAGTTCCGTTGCCTTCAACAATACCTCTTACATACTGCGGTCCATACGACTTATATTCACCACCATAACGTATAGGGCTTATCTCTCCATTCACCAATAACAGGTTCTTGTAATCAATACCGTTATCGCTTACTGACAAAGCCAAAGGCCAACGAAATTCAGATGGATTATAAACAGTAGCATACTTTCCATCGCTTGTTCGTTGACCCCAAATTTTTGCATTGCTATTTACAAACTTTGGTGCTCTCACTGCATTCTCTGGCCACGATTTACCGTGATCATTACTAATTGCTGTCAACGCATTCTTCCATAAACCCACCACACGCCCATCAGGCAAATGATAAAAACTAAATGCTTTGTATTCTTTCTTCAAAGGAATTAATGGGTCATCCCTGTCTGCTTCTTCATTCCACTGCTGAGTAATTAACGGACTACCTAACACTTCATTACAAGCCTCTATAAATCCTTTGTCTTTACTTTTTGTATAGAAAGGATACTGCGTATTCTTCTCGTTGAACTTCTTGTTGTAACGTATAAAATAGATAGGACCAAACGAACCGTCTTTATACACTTCACGCACCACACGACCTATGCCTAATCCATCGTTTGGGTCATCCTTTACACCAACTATCAAACCATAGTATGCAAATGCCAACAACCTATTCTTCTTCGATATGTGGAAGCCCATGCGCTGGTGATTAACCGACCACATATCTTTTGCAACTTCAGGCCGGCCTTCCTTTGTTGTACCATCAGGTATCTTATACTTTGGAAACGCAACAACAGGCTTGCTCCAGTTATAACCATCTTTCGATGATAGTATGAGGGTTTGTCCCGGTGGAACATGCTCACCAACAGGATTACTTAAATACTCAACATAAAAAGTATTGTTCCAGTAACAAATCATTGGCGCATGATTATAGGTCCATCCAAAGTCCTCCGCCATTTCCGGATGCTCTCGATTGGCTCTAAAGACCTGGATATTATGCACACCAATAACAGGACTTAACTGCCCATGATGATAGTCTACATTCGACAATGTGTTACCAACATACCGCACTGTATCCTGCGCACCTGCAGATGCAATTACACAAGCACATAAAGCGGTATTTAATATTTTATAAAACAACTTCTTCATATTAGTCTCTGTCTGTTAATGATGATATTTTTTTTGTTACCAGCATTTGTTTTTCATAGCATCATCGTTGCGTCGCACTCTTGTACTGTTTTTACTCATACTCGTCCTTGCTAGGAGGAACGACACATCTGATCGTCATTGCGAGGAGGAGGTACGACCACGAGGCAATCTGCTTACAATAATCATCATGCTTATAACCCAATTATCAGATTGCTTCGTCGTTCCTCCTCGCAATGACGTTAACTAAACCTTCACCGTCTGCAACCAAGCTTCTGCCATCAACCTTGCGCCAGCCAATGAAGGATGCACACCATCATGAGTCCAATAAACACCGGGAGCAGTTTGTTGGGCTTTATCAAAAACAGTTTGATAAGGAATAAACACAGCGTCAAATTGATTGGCTATCTCACGGGCAGCAGCACGATAATCATTAAATGCAGGATACCACTTTTCATCAACTGATTTTATACCTGTAACTGCAAAGGGTTCACCTATGATAAACTGAACTTCAGGTAACTGTTCCTTTGTTCTGTTAAGTAATGCTGTATAATCGTCCTTATAAGTTTTAATTGTACCAGTATACTTGCTTGTTAATGTGTGCCAAAAGTCATTCACTCCAATATGTATGCTTACAACAGTAGGTTTTAAATCAAGACAGTCCTTCTGCCAACGTTCAGCTAACTGATAAACTTTATTACCACTAATGCCCTTATTATAAACCTTGAGGTTTTTATCCGCACCTCTATGCAACAATTCTGAAGCAGCAATCAATGCATAACCATTACCAAAAGCACTTGCAACATTAGGGTTCAACTCTTCTTTTCTCCTACCTGAATCAGTAATTGAATCTCCCTGAAAAAGTATTACGTCATCTTTTTGTATACGAACTTTTTTACCACTCTTTTCTGCAGCGAAGGCTGTAGATACAAGGGAAGGAATGCTTAATCCAAAAGCACCTGCCAAAGAAGTGTTTTTTATAAAACTGCGTCTTGAGTTGTTCTTGTTGTTCATGTGTAAGCTTTTCGTCTAAATTACTTATTTGCGGCTGCTAATAATCCTTTCAATACTTTCTTATTAGTCATGAAGATAGTGCCATGCTTATGCGCTTCTGGAACTTTCACTTGTTTGGTTATATCTGTAAAAGATTTAAAGTCTTTGGTCTTCATTGCACCATAAATTTTATCCCGGTACTGGTCATAATATATCACATATTCATCTTTCACTTTCGCTACAGCAGGACCTTCGGTAAAATTGGGAGAGAAAGGCTCTGAAGCTTTTGTATAAGGCCCCAAAGGATTGCTTGCAAAAGCGATTTTAATATTCCTCATAGGCCTTGTATTATCCTTCAATACCAATACATAGTCATTTGTTCCCCTTTTTACAATTACACAATCAATTACACTAAAACCAGGGTCTAAGAAAAGCTTAGTGTCACTAAAAGTTTTAAAGTCTTTAGTGGTTACATAATACATGCGATGGTTGTTTTCCTCATCTTCAATACCACGAGGAAAACGTTTTGGAATAGTTGATGCCCAGATAATTATAAACTGCTTATTCTCATCATCATAAAATAGTTCAGGAGCCCAAACATTTACAACTGTTGCCTCATGAGCCATAACAGGTATAGTTTTCTGCTCACTCCAATTAATTAAATCCTTTGAGCTTGCATACCCAAATGTCTTACTACCCTTCCAGGCAGACGTAAATACCAAATGAAAAGTACCATCAGGACCCTGAACAATGGAAGGATCTCTCATTACTTTATCATCTACCATTGGTTTTAGAAATGTAGTATCAATCCTGTTCCAGGTCAAACCGTCGTAACTATATAAAAATATTAATCCTTCATTTGCTGGCTCTTTGAATGAAGTAAACATGTATACTTTCTTTGAAGCACATGAGGATAATAGCACTACACCTAATAATATGATTAATACTTTTTTCATTTCTTTTCTTTTTTCACGCCAAGACGCAAAGAAAAATAAACGCCAAGACACGAAGAAAACTTTGCACCTTGGCTCCTTTGCCTCTTCGCGTGAAATTTATTTCACACTTTCCAACACCAACACCCAATCGTTTCCTTCTTGAGGTTGGCCGGGAGGATTAAAAGTTGTAACTCCTTTGTTGGGATAAGTTCCAATAGCTTTTTTACTTCCATCTTTCGGACTGTACCAACCTGCCTTAACTTTAGCTCCGCTAATCTTACCCATGTTTACTTTAAAATCTTTACCGGTATAAGTGTAAACAAATGCGTAGTTCTTTCCTCTCGTTCCAACTAAATAATCATACTTCTCACCTTGCTCAGAAGCAATTAAAGTTTGGTCAGGAACTCTATCGAAATAAGGTTTTGAAAGCATCAGGTTCTTTACATAAACCATTTGCTTAGCTCCACTGTCGTTAATTGCATTGTACCAATATTTTTTAGAACCATAAGCGCTTCCCTTATCGCTTGGCTTATGCATTTGCATTACGCTGTTATGTCCGTAAGTATGTCCGGCAGCTCCGGCAAATACGCTCCAATAAGCATATCGTCGTACATCATTCGCATTCCAGTAAGGTTTGGTTGTATCATGCAAGCCGTAAGGGATATGTTCGTATGACGGTTCCCCGTCTAAAGTTGGTTTAGTTGGCTGAAGGTTGTAATCTATGTTGGTGAACTTATAATTATCAGGACCAAACCTGTGTTCGCTTTTTGAAGTATCTAAATCGTAACTACGATGACCACTTTGGTACATGTTGAAATCTAACCACTCCTCGTTATGAAACCAGGTGCTTGAAGTAGTACGGCCAAACGGGTGGAAAGTTATAATATGATTAGGGTCATTAGTTCTTAATGTTGCTCCTATAGCTTTCCATGTATTGAGGGAATCGTTGCCTTTAATGTCTCCACCATTTAACCAGATAATGTTTGGCCTGTTACTATACCTGTCGGCTAACCATTTAGCATACGTTACTGCATCGTCCTGTGCTACCCAGCCATTCTTAACGTTGGTACCCCAAATTGGCACTAATGCCATATATAAACTCCTTTTAGCAGCTTCATCTATTATATAATCTACATGGTCCCAATAGTCGTATTGTTGGGAATTTGGAAAAGAATTATCAGGCGTTGTAACAGGGTGAGCAACGTTTTTATCGACCAGAGCAGAATCGCCATAAGCATTTGCGGCAGCAACATTATGTAATACCATTACCTGGATAACATTGTATCCTTTTTGTTTCCTGTCGTCAAGATATCTTACTGCTTCTTCACGGTTTAGTTTCCCAAATAGTAGCCATCCCGTATCGCCCAACCAGAAGAAAGGATTGCCTTTTGCATCTGTAAAAAATCTATTGTTTGGTGATACCTTTAAACCTGCTTGCTTAAATTGACTAAAGCCTACAGTTGATATAAGTAAACAGGCTATTAATAATTTTAGGTAATTGTTTCTAAACATGCTTTTATTTTTTTAAAACTCGTCATTGCGAGGAACGAAGCAATCTGCTTATAAATTTTAAACCTTCCTTTATTTCAATCATCAGATTGCTTTGTCGTTCCTCCTCGTAATGCAGCTCTATTTTATTTTCTACTTTAGAACAATATTGTGATACAGTACAAGAGTGCGACGCAAGCAAAGCTTAATAGTAGCAACTTGTTTGGCTCAAAAAACTTCTTCTATTTCTTAATCGCAATGAACCAGCAATCTGCTTTATGATTATTAACCTTACCTAATTTGGTCATCAGGTTGCTTCGTCGTTCCTCCTCGCAATGACGGACCAATTATTTTAAAGTAAGCCAAAGAATTGCAGCACCTCCGGGGTTTGTTAACTCTATAGTTTTACCACCTTGCACATCAGTTTCTTCTTTTATAATACTTCCGTTGCGAGGGTTTATCCAACGAGCTTTGTATAGACCTGCCTTTGGATTAACCTGCGCTTTATCGCCGTTGCTATAGACAATATAACCCTTGCCACCGTTTGCTAAAGTATATTGATTAGGTGTTGATTTAAGGGGCTTCATAGTGGAAGCATCGTTTAAAAATTGTTGGTCGATAACAGGGATAGCAGCCATTGAACCCCCGGCCATAAACACTGCCCAACCATTTGCATCGGCAGCATCTCCATTATATAGAACTGCCTTGTTTGGAAACTTTTGTTTGTATTCGCTAACGGCGCGATACACCTGTTGGAATGAAGTTGGCTTTGGCTTAAGCAAACGTGCATGTTGACGTGGTGCTAAGTTTAGTCCACCTTTAGGTTCGTAAGTTGTACTATCATTTTGATAGTGCCAATAACGGATATCAATTACATCAACAAGAGCGGCACGGGCCGGGTCTGCAAGAATGCTATCCTGCACATCTTTAGTTGTACTTAAACCAATGATTTCACTTTTACCCGTTTCCTTCTCCCAGCCTTTGATAACATCTAGCCAGAACTGCACGAAGTGTAACGGGCCTGTGTATTCAGAGCTGATCATTTGAATAACACCACTGTTATCCTTAAAATTATTTAGACATTGATGGATGTAAGCAATGTGTAGTTTGCGACGAACAGGTTGGTTAACATCGTAGAATTGTTCCGCCATAAACAATCTTTTATCACCTGCATAAGGAACGGGTTCGGGGAAACCGGTGTTGTTTATATTGTTAACGGGGCGCCAGGGGAAATCAGCATAGTGTGCGCCTGCTTCGATAATATTGTGCTGCATGTAATTCTGGTGAATGAGCACTAAAGATTTTTGGTCTGCTAAATCAGCGAATTGCTTTAGGCGATTCCAATACCATGGATTATACTTTGTAAGGTCGTACTTACTTAATCCATCCCATGCTAATTCTTTACCACTTCTTTGAAATGGTAATTCATAAAATGGTGCCCAAACTTCACCGTCCATTCTACGTATTCTTTCATGGTCGTCGCGACGGCGCTCGTACCACAAAGCATAGTTATGGTCCATGGCAACAACATTAGTTGCAATCATATTATTTGTAAGCGTATCCAAATCATCAGTTAAACCTCTGCCTGTTCTTCCAGGAACAAAACGAGTGATATGTGGCTTAGCATTAGGAAGGTCTTTTGGATTGATACTGCCACTCCACCACGGAACTTCCTGTCTTCTTCCGGTGATAACAGCATCACCTCTTACAAGCCAACCATTTTTAATTTGCATTGCAGGAGCAGCTTTCGCTACTTCAACTTTGTTCAATCCAATTTGGTCTATTGTTTTTGCACCTGTCGCATCAACGGGAATTGGATTACGTTGTGCTGAAGCATCAATCCAATCTGAAAGTAAGGGAGCCGGCTTTGCAGCTTTGGCAGTTAGAGCCATAGCAACATTATAAGGTGGGCTGCTTGAAGCTTCTGAATCTATTGGTAAGAACTGTGCATGCTTTGTAACAGTGTCTCCTATTCTTTCGGCCAATTGAGCATAGAATAAACTTCTTGGTTGTATGTGTTCGTTTGAACTTTCCCAATAGCCATCTCCTGAAAATTGTGCCCAGTTGCCGAAGGCATAGTTGTTAGCAGTTGGTGGATTATAAATATCTATTCGTGCAGCAGTACTTTGCCAAATAACACTGTTGGCTGCACTCCAACCGGCACCATTTGCATCTTGAGAACGGTTACCAAAACGGATTGCGTTGCCGTCAACGTTTACAATATCAAACAAAACACCAGATGCCCAGCTATCGATTGTACCACTAAAACTATATGGTAAAACCGATTGACATTGAACAAATGCATTTGGACCGGGAGCCATGAAACCAACGGCAAAATCGTGGTATCCATTCTCCGCATAACAACGTTGAAATAAGGTTTGCTGTCCGGTTGTAATAAATGTATAGCGACGATGGCCACCAATTTCTGAAATAGGTGCAAGTGATTTACAGTCTTCAACAGTAACCCTTTTTGCAGTCTCCATTACATTTACTGCTGAACCTGCAAAGTGTTTAAAGGTTACTTGTCTTACCCATGCATCACTTATATTTTCCATGGTGATTGCCATCCATCGATGTGCTTCATCTTTTAGATTGGTTACATCATATTCTGATTGTAGTTGTAGATTTTCTATACCTACTTTTTCGATTCTTCCATTCCATGTCATTTTTAAAATAGTACCACCACCATAGGTTGTATCTAAAGCTGTTGTTAGTGGAACATCTAATGTAAGTGTGTTATTATTAATTGCAACTATTCTTCTTTCAATGTATTGGTCTCTTTTGCCGGGCTTCCACCCTAAAGCTGTTTCACCACCACCAAAATGGTGAGTACCTAAAACTTGAATCCAATTTAAGGTGCTTGGACGATGAACAATAACAAGGTCCCCAACTTTAAAATCAATTGCATTAGCAACAGTTAGTTTGTTAGCCTTTACTGGCACATAAACATCTGTTACTTTAACCTCGCTTCCTGTTACTTTATCATTTTTACCGATTACTCTTATTAAGGTTTCCCTGTCTTTCCCTGCGCCAACTAATAGTGTTCCGTTTGCTCCCATTCCACTTCCACGAAGTACTATGCCTGATGCTTTAAGTTGTAATTGCCCACCTACATAGTAAGTTCCTTTTTGTAATAACACTGCTCCTCGAAAACCCTTGTTATCAACAGGCAAAGATGCTACATAATCAAGTGCTGATTGAATGCGAAGGGTAGCATCTCCTTTTACAATGGGAACAAGAACTTTAACTGCAACATTTGGAATACGTTGCTCTGAAGCCATGTAACCACTATAAGAAAAATCAGGAACACGGTTGCCGATTGAATCAGGATTGTAAGTGATTTTACCTCTGCTGACTATAATAGGACTTGGTGGTTTAGTGGCTCTTTGTGCAGAAAGATGTTGAAATGAAAGCAGCAGGCATAAGAGTATAACTCCCCTTTGTGCCTGCTGCATTAAAAATTTCAATCTAAATGTTTTTATAGGATGGTTGATCAATCTTATTCTTTTACTTAGTTGCTTTACTAAAGCTTGTTAGGTTAGTGGAAGGAACTACCTTCTTCAAATCAACTAAGCTGTTCAGGTATTCTTCTATATTAGTATAACCGTCATTGTTTCTATCCAGTACTGCATCTTTAGCATTCTTTGGATTTAAACCATTCTTTGTTTCCCATGCATCAGGCATACCATCGTTATCCTTATCTTTATAAGGCGTTCCTTTATATTCAGGATAACCACCTACCTGGCTTGGATGAGTAATAATACCTTGCTTGTAAGAATCTTCCGGTAAGCGACGCTTGATAAACTGCTTACCTGTTCCAACCATACCATCTTCTTTATAAGTTATCTTTCCTGTTCTTACTGTCTGAACAATTCTCGCATCAACAGGATCTCTTTTTGGTAGCGTTGCACCTACATTATCTAATACGTAACTATAAGCATCTTTAGCAGTAAGCAAAGTTACCTTAGCCATTGGCATTGGTGCAGTAACTTTTATAGCAGCAGTTTGAACTCCTGCATCTGCCTGGTCACCAATTTGTACACCCCCTGCCCAATTATCATTTGTTACTTTTTCATTTCCTTCTACAATATTTCCACTTACGTACGCTTTACCAAATGTTGATTTGTTCGCAGCATCCCTTCCTGATTCAGGCTTTAGGATACGATGACCAATAGGCTTGTTTTTTGGAGTGATTGGGCCAGGCTTATAATAGTTGTTGACAAAGTTAAAAAACGATTTATGGTCTCCGCCGTCTGCACTCCTGTTCCACCAGTTGAACACTACGTTGTTTACAAAACCAAAATCGCCATACATGCCAATACTTGGATTACGGCTAATATTGTTTGCCCACATGTTACGCATAAAGGTGCTGTTTAATCCGCCTATAGTGCTTCCGAATGAGTGGTTGTAAGTATCTAAACATTCACTAAAAATCGAGTTTTGTATAGTGACATTTACTGTTGGTAGTTTTAAGTTTGTACCACCTCTATCATACACATGGCGATACATACTCATATTCTCATCTAATCCCCAACTTGCTGATACATGATCGATCATAATATTACCAACCGGGTTACCACCTAATGCATCATCGCGGCGAGTTACTTCAGTTGCACCACGACGGAAACGGATAAAGCGAACAATTACATCATGTGTATTTATCCAAACAGATTCCCCCGCAACACATACACCATCACCGGGTGCTGACTGACCAGCAATGGTTATATAGGGTGCACGAATGATGACAGGACTCTTTAATTGTATAATGCCAGCAACGTTGAATACAACTATGCGTGCACCACCTTGCTCACACGCCCAACGCAAGCTTCCTTCGCCTGAATCGTTCAGGTTTGTTACCACAAAAACTCTTCCGCCACGTCCTCCAAATGTAAAGGCTCCGCCTCCCTCAGCCCCTGGAAACGCTGGTATTTTTGCTTGAGGAAGATCTTCGGGCTTTGCTGCCCAGGGTACAAACGGCTTACCTTTTTTCTCATCGGCTTCAACTATCGGCAGCGCTTTTGACCATGCTTCGTCCGATAACTTTTCAAACCTTTTCAACTCAGTATTTGCAGAGTCTTCCATTGCAGGCGGAATGGTTGGATACTGTGCAGATGCAGTGTTTGTTGTACCAACAATTATTGTTAGCATAGAAAGTAAAACGAAATATTTTTTCATACGTACATCTTTTCTTCTAACACTTTTGGTGTTGATTTAATTAGCAGAATAAAGAACTTAAATGTACAAGAGTGCGACGCAACAAAAGCATAATACGTGTTAATACTGCTGGTAACAAAAGAATCTTAAAACATCTTTTTTAAAAACTATTTATGTACTAAACATTAGAACATTTATTACGCTTTGGTTGCGTCGCACTCTTGTACGGTATAACTATATGCAGCTTAGCTGCTCATTTATTTTTTAGCAGGAAAATTATTTGTATCGGCAGCAAGGGTGTTTAAATAAACTTCAATATTTGTGTAGCCACCTCTTGTTACCCTTGCAGCATCTTCTGCTTTGTTGGGATTAAGATTATACTTCTTTTCATAGTCATCTGGCATACCATCGTTATCAGAATCTTTGTAAGGAGTTCCTTTGTACTCAGGATAACCGCCCACCTGGCTAATGTCGGTAATGATACCTTGCTTATAAGAATCAAGCGCCATACGACGATGCTTGAAGTTTGTTTCAGGTAGCTTAACGTTAGGTAACGCATTTATCTTACCAGTACGAACCTGCTCTGTTATACGAACATCTACCGCATCTCTTCTAGGTAAAGTTGCACCAGCATTTGCCAATACATAAGTGAAAGCTTCTTTTGCAGGAACGATTGTAATTGGAGGCATTGGATGAGGTTTGTCAACCTTCATTGCTGCCATATACTGTCCGGCATTTGGTAGTTCTTCAACCTGCACGCCACCATCCCAGTTGTTATTGGTTACCCTGTCGTTGCCTTCCATAATGTTGCCGGTAACATAAGCACGGCCATATACCTGGTACTTTAATTTACTTCTACCAGACTCCGGTTTAAGTATGCGGAAACCAACAGGCGTTTTAGTTGGTGTAAGCGGACCGGGTTTGTAGTAGTTATTAATGATATTAAACTGGGCCCGATAGTCACCACCATCAACGGAGCGATGTACCCAATTGAAGATTACATTGTTTGCGAAATTAAAGATACCGTTCCACCCTATTGATGGATTACGACCTGTATTATCGGCCCAAAGGTTGCGCATGAAAGTACAGTTCTCACCACCCAGTGTACTACCAAACGAGTGGTTCCATGTATCAAGACATTCTGAGAAAATAGAGTTCTGAATAGTGATGTTCACCGTACCAAACTTATCTTCAGTCTTACCAGTGCTATCATTATACATGTGACGGTACATGCTCATGTTTTCATCTAATCCCCAGCTTGCAGAAACGTGATCGATAATGATATTGCCAATTGGATTACCACCAATCGCATCATCTCTTCTACCAACATTTGTTTCGCCACGTCGGAAACGCATGAAACGAATTATAACGTCGTGCGTATTTATCCAAACAGTTTCACCAGCTATACAAACACCATCACCCGGTGCAGAATGACCAGCAATAGTTATGTATGGTGCACGAATAATAAGTGGACTCTTAAGTCTAATAATTCCAGCTACATTAAAGACGACCATTCTTGCTCCACCTTGTTCGCAAGCCCAGCGAAAGCTTCCTTCACCTTCATCGTTTAAGTTTGTAACAACAATCACCTTACCACCACGACCACCGAAGCTATAAGCACCACCGCCCTCTGCACCAGGAAATGCAACAATATCAGCCTGCGGCAACTCATGAGGACGTGAAGCCCATGGAATGTAAGGTTTGCCGTTTTTATTATCAGCTTCAATAATTGGTAAGGCTTTGGCCCAAGCGGCGTCTGATTTACGGGTAGCTTCCTCCATCGTTTTGTTGCTTGCTGCCTGGATGTCTTTAGGGACGTCGGGGTATTGGGCAGATGCGAAATGAACTAAACCAAAACCACAAGCTAAAAGTACATGACGGACTAATTTCAATTTCATCTAGGATTATTTACTGTTTCAGGTTTTATTGGATCCTCTTGACAAATGGAGAACTCTAACATTATGTTAGTGTCTGAATTAACCAGGGATAAAATTAAAGAGGGGACGATACATCTCCTCTTTAATTTTATAGAAGAGGATCGAAGGTGCCAGCACCGTTAAAACCGTTCCACCCTTTTGTTTGTTCAAGGTAAGGTGAAGAACTGTGAATACTTTGGGGTAAACCAAAGAAATAATACTCGTTATACCATCTAAACACCCAATTATTAGTAGTAGGATCTAAATCATTCTTCTCGGTAACTGTAAAATGCCTGTCGTATAAGTAATCTAAATAAGCATCAAAATTAGTAACAGAAGAGTCTCGATTGATAACGGGAGCACCACCATTAACAGGTTTGATTAAAGGGTCGGCATTAGCAGCACCAACGTACTTACTACCTGTTGCTATTTTAACACCTATGAAATAACCGGTTCTACGTGTTCCTTCTAAAGGTTGCATACCTAAACGGGAAACTGTACCAAAATCGTTATTAAAAAGCATCCAACGTCTTAAATCATGGAAACGTTTTCCTTCATATGCAAATTCCACTTTTCTTTCATTTATAACAGCTGCAAATAATTGATCCCGGCTTACAACTCCACTTAAACCATAAGCACCATCTTTATTTTCAACACCTGCCCTATCTCTTATTGCTTTTATTCCGTCTAAGCCTTCTGTAAGCTTGTCGGCACCAATTGCAGATTCTGCGAGGTTTAGAACAACTTCTGCAAAACGTATCTCCATCTTGTCAGTACCACTTGTACTAAAGTTTCCACTAACGTTGCTCGCAGATGGAGAGGTGGCTTTTGAAAGATAGATACCACTTGCGTTGGCACCTAATGTTTCAGTAGTTCGTGATGGATTTACTTCAGTTGCACTTGCATACCACCTGTACGTCCATACTCTGGCAGTTCCATTGTTTTGGAATGGGAACAACGAGCCATTGTAAGCAAAGGTTTTGTAAAAGCGCGGATCTCTGTTCTTATAAAACTTGTTTTGATCGTAAGCATAGGTAGATTGCCCCGCCATTTTACCATCCCTCATAGGGAAAGCGTCAACCATTTGTTTTGTTGGCGAAATTGAACCTCCGCCAAGCACAGACCTGGGTCGTGCAGCTTGTTCCCATCCGTTCCACCTTTGGGTTTGATCAGAAACTATGTTATTGAAACCGAAAACTAATACAGCCTCAGGGTTAGCGTTCTCTTGAAACCACATATTGCCCCAGGCGTTTGCGTTTGCGGTGCCACCTGTCTTAAAAAGACCAAAGCCATTTGCTTCTAATAACGTTTTAGCTGCCAGATTAGCTTCATAAGCTTTTGTCCACCGTGCTCTATCGTCAGTACGGTTAAAAAGAGGACTGGCCCAAGTAAGTAAAACACGACCTTTAAAGGCAGCTGCTGCTCCACTTGTAATCCTTCCCCAATTTGCCGCATCCCATTTTCCCGGGAGCATTGATATAGCAAGATCGAGGTCTTTAGATATTTGGGAGATACATTCGGAAGTTTTGCTACGTGGCACTTCAAGAACATCTCCGGAGCCAGCTATCGGATTCTGTGCTTCTAACACTAAAGGAACGCCTCCATACAATCTCACCAGATCAAAATATTGGTATGCTCTCCAAAAAAGCAATTGTCCTTTTAAGTTCTTCCTTAAATCCTCCGGCAAGCCATGTTTATCAATCTCTCCAAGAAAGATATTGATTTGTTTCATCCGCGTCCATGTATTATTTCCAATACTGGTACTTACGTTAGCACCAAAGTACGGAAGCGCATGGGCATTGTTGTTAGAGATGTTAACCCAAACTCTGTTCCAGTTTGTTTCACCTGCAAGTTCATCAGTTGTATTGGTAAAAGCGGTACCGTTTGCTGCCAGATCCCACATTAATGCTTGTGA
>JAQBNN010000246.1 GCA_028288505.1 Segetibacter sp.
CCGGTGACAACTACCAGGGCAGTATTGCATCCGGTATTTCTTCTGCCGATTTATTTATACCATTATTTTCAAACAACAGCCTTAACAGCAATACGGATAAACTGGTTAATGTAAAAGGGGAATGGGCACAGGCAAGTAATACCAATGTCAAAACTAGTGGTAAAATTAAAGGCAAAGAAAAGCCTGCGTTGATGTTACTCGCGATAGAGAAGATTGATAAAGCGCATCCTGTTATTTTAGAATATTTTGGAAAAAGATCTGTTGAGAATGCTTTCGGAGGAATTGTAAGTGACGAACTTATTAAACAGGTAAAAGAAAAGCTCAATATTCTTTAATTTCTACGATTATGATTGCAACATCAATAGCACCTACTGGCACTAAAGAAGCAACTTTTCTTGGACTAGAATCTTATAAAGAAAGCCAGGCAGATCAATTTTTCGGAAGAGAGGAAGAAATAAAAGACCTTGTTCAACACATACAATATAATACGCTCACCTTTTTATTTGGTAAGTCCGGCACAGGAAAAACTTCTTTATTAAATGCAGGAGTTTTTCCAGAGTTACGGGAAGAAGATTATATACCATTTAGAATAAGATTGATTTATAACAGTGAAAGCCCTTCGCTAATTAGCCAGGTTTGGGAGGTTTTAAAAGCAGAGATTACCAGGCTCAACTATAAGGTAGAAGCTTTAATACCGGGTGATACCCTGTGGGAGTTTTTTCACCGGGAAAGCTTATGGAAGATTATCACTCCTGTGCTGGTGTTTGACCAGTTTGAAGAGATTTTTACGCTAACAGAAAAATATCCCAAACGTAAGGAAGAAGTAGAGGAACTGCTTATTGAACTAGCGGATTTGGTGGAAAACCAGGTACCAAAAAAAGTAAAGGCGCGTTACCTTAATAGCAATGCGCAGATTGATTATGAATACAAGAAACAGAGGGTAAAAGTTTTGATTTCTTTTAGGGAAGATTTTTTAGCAGAGATGGAAAGTATTACAGCAAGAATTCCATCTGCAAAAAGTGTTCGGTATAGACTGAAGCCTTTAAATGGTTATAAAGCATTGGAGGTTATAACAAAAACATGGAAGTCTGCTATTGGTAAATCAGAAGCTGAACAAATAGTAACTTATACAGTTAACGGCAATTCTGGAGACAATAACAGCCATAGGAAATTAGTCAGCCAATTTGATGTGCTTGAAGTTGAACCGGCACTATTAAGCCAGGTTTGTTCGAAATTAGAAAAGGAAAGAGGCGAAGAAAAGTTGGATAAAATATCGGGTGAATTCCTCAAGAAGTATCCAAAAGAAAATATACTGAGTACTATATACACGGAAGCTTTAAAAAAAAGCAGTGGTAGCGTAACCGACACAAAAAAGCCTGTAATTGATAAAGCTTACCTCCTTGAGCAAAAAGCAAAAAAGTTTATTGAAGACAACCTGGTGAATGCAAAAGGCTTTAGGGAAAAATTTACTTATACTGACATCAATCCGGGTATTCTTCCTGTAATTGATGGCATGCAGTCACTTATTTTTATTCGCCGCGACGGACAGTATATTGAGTTAGCCCACGATGTAATTGCAGCCGTCGTAAAAAAGCAAAGGGAAAAAAGACTTAAAGCAGAAGCAGAAAAAGCTTTCATGGTAAAAGCCATAATCATAGCTACCATTATTCTCTTTGTTTCAATGGCCGTGTTTGCTGTGTCATCTGTTATGTCGAAAAAGAAATTAGATGATGCTGAAGTGATGAAAAAGAATGCAAATACTTTAGAAAAGAAAGCAATAGTTGATGCAAAGATAGCTGCTCAAAATAAAGAGTTGTATGCCGAAAAAATTGATTCAATTAATAAACTTGGCCTTATACCAAATCCTTCCGGTAACAATATTGTAATAGACACCAGCGAACATGCCCCAGACCCTACCATAGATCCAATTAACCCTCAAGTGCCGACTGACCCAAATCCTAACCTCAATCCATATAACCCAGCTCAAACGGATATTACCATTTACATTAAAACTATAGAGCAAAAAGACCAGGATCTTCGTAATAAAGAAAATGCAATCGCGGATTTAATGAATGAAAACCGAAAGTTACAAGATGATATAAAAGCGCTTACGATCGACCCTGCCTTTATTAAAAGGTATCAAACCCACCTCGATACTTTAATGATAGTAAATAGAAACAGTCCGCTTGAAGTGAGGCAACGAATGGCTGCAATGAAAAAAAACTGGCAACCCTTCTTAGAGAAAATGCTGCTTCTTCAAAGTAAAGACACAAGAAGAAACTAACGGTCCAACTGAAGAAATTCTATTAAACATAGTTGTGTCACTCACTTGTACTTGTAGTACTTATTTCACCGGGAATTGGAATTAAGATTTGGGCCTCGAACATAAGTTTAAAATGATTAAGATTTGAATAGCAGATTGCTTCGTCGTTCCTCCTCCAATGACGAACACCAGTTCATAACTGATAACCCATCGTTCCTCTGTGTTCTTTGCGCTTACACTCTTGTATTTCTCTGCGGTTAATTAATTCCTGCAACGAAGCGATGACCGATGTAGGAGAGTTGGATGATTGAAAGAGCAGATTGCTTCGTCGTTCCTCCTCGCAATGACGAACACTAGTTCATAACTCATAACTCTAAACTCATAACTCATAACTCTTCCCCACAATTCACCTATATTTAATACGCACTTCTAACCAAAACTGTATGCTTGCTACCATTTCTAAAAGGCTGCTAATTGCTCATCCCGGCATAACCAATGCTTATGTAAGAAGAGTAGTTTGTATGTTAGTGTTCTTATGTTTTGTAAATAGCACGTTTTGCCAGCAGACCATAATCATGGACGAGACTTTTGATAACAACAACAATAACTGGAAGGTATTCAGCGATTCTAATTTTAAAGTAAAGATTGAAGGCGGCTTGCTACACCTACAGAAGTATGAAAAAAACAGGATAAATAAGAGCTGCCTTTGGTACAAAAAGGAAATCCCCAACTTTAATACGTCTACCGATTTTTCTATCACCTTTTATGCAAAAGTTTTAAGCACCGACGACTTGTTTAATCTGGTCGACCTGCAGTGGGGCTTTAGAAATGCTGGAGAAGGCAGTATTAATAGGAATGATAGCCTGTTCCAGGTTGAATTCGTGATGGACGGGCAGGTGCGATTAAACTACTTCGATAAAAAGTGGAACCACCTTAAATGGATCAATTCAACAGACACCGCAAAGACCGGTGACCCTACCTGGAGAAAGGATAGGAATACGAGGTATGTATATCCCTATAAAAGCGAGGTATTTAATAAGTACGAAATCATACAAAAA
>JAQBNN010000231.1 GCA_028288505.1 Segetibacter sp.
AACTTCCCCTCTTCCCGGCCTTAAGGCCGGGAAGAGGGGAAGAAACCATTACCGAATTAGTTGACATCTACAGCAACGATGATGCTACGGAGGACAAACGCTGGTACTGATATAATTTTTTGTGAGCATGCGGTAGTAATTCTATTAAACATCGTTGTGTCACTCACTTGTACTTTTTTGTTCCTATTCTTCTTTTATCCTGTAACGTTAGCCAACGTAGGTGCTCACTTCCCTAACATTCCTTAATCTGTCGGCATACCTAATAAATCTTGTCAGCAATTTTTTATTCTGTTAATCGTTTGTGAAATAGAAAAATTGCAAATACAGCCTGTAACTTTTTACGATTATCTTCGTATAACAATGCAGTAAAACTACTGTTATGAAACCAAAACATCCTCTCAGAACGATTTTTATACTTGCTGTATCTATCGCAACCATCATCCTGCTTGAAAGTGCGAGACAAACCCCAATACTTACTTCCGCAGAGAATTTGCAAGCGACTTGCCCTGAGGCAAATGCGTCAGAAGCAACGATCAACGATTTCATTTTATACAACTCGGTAATTAAGTACCTGTCTATCTCAGTAATAAAATAGTTTTTACACACAGCAGTTTTTTTTCAAATTCATTGTAACTTTTACTTTAGCTGTTCGTATAACCTGTACAAGAACCGATTTAAGGAACTTTTCTGCTGTTTATGACCGAATATCAATACAATGAATGTGTGAAATTGTACGCTGATAATGTTTACCGTTTCATTATTAAAAACCTACGACACGAGGAGGATGCACGAGATATTGTGCAATCAGCCTTCGAAAAAATGTGGCGTAACCGCGAACAGGTTGAGAACGACAAAAGCAAATCTTACTTGTTTACTGTTGCCTACAACCAGATGATCGATCATATTAGGAAGTCGAAAAGGATTACATTGAAGGAAGATTTTTCGGACAACGAGCAGGTAAGTTACCAACCACCAAGAGACGCGAAAAAGAACTTACACGAAGCGTTGAATAGGTTGAACGAGACACAACGAAGCCTTGTAATGCTTAAAGATTACGAGGGCTACAATTACGAAGAGATCGGGAGAATAACAGGGTTAAATGAAAGCCAGGTAAAAGTTTACCTGCACCGTGCAAGGATTGCTTTAAGAAATTATTTAGTGAGCCCGGAAAATGTGATGTAAAAAGTGAACCCTAAAAAATTAAGACTGTGAACATTAACAGACATAATTACGAAGAATTTTTCCTGCTGTACATCGACAATGAATTGAACGATGAGCAACGCAAGGCAGTAGAGATTTTTGCAGCACAACATCCTGATCTTAAGGAAGAGCTGGACATACTGCAGGAAGCTGTATTACCTGCCGAAGCACCAGTAACATTTAGCAAAAAAGAAGAACTATATAAAAAAGAAAGCGGCATCAACCTCTCGAACTTTAATGAATACTTTTTACTGTTTGCAGACGATGAATTAAACGCACAGGATAAAGAAGCGGTAGAAAGATTTGTATTAAAGAACCCGCAGCTACAGGATGAATTTACTTTATTAAAACAAACCAGGCTTCCCCTTGAAGTAATTGAATGCTCTTTTAAAGAGAGCCTGTATAAAGAGGAGAAAGTAAGAAGGATCATACCTCTATACTTCGCAAGAATAGCTGTAGCAGCTGCCTTTATTGGTCTTGCAATCGGGCTCTGGGTATTTTTACCAGGCACAACAACAACTGGCAAAAGTGGTGTTGTAGCAAATGAAACAGGAGATACAAAACTTCCAGCTATTAAAAAAGATGCAACTGCGGATGTAGAAAAACCGGTAGAGAGTGAAACAATTGATAAACGTGCTAATACATCCATTGCTGCTACTAAGAACGCAACACGGCCTTCACCAACTCAAGATAGACCTGAAGCGAAACAACCTGTTGTAGCGAAAAATGCAACAGTAGAAAAGCCGGCGCAGCAGCAACAAGAGGATAATCTCGCTAACGTTTCTACTCCTGGTGATAAGGAGGACAAACCTCGAGCACCAATTGAAGTTATTGACCGCGCAGTCACAGGCCTTACAAACGACAATTTAACGAGCACTTCTAATACAAAAAGAATTGCCAAACCAATTGAAAGTCTCTTTCGACATGCTTCAAACAAACAGGAGTATGAAGAAGAGGAAGAAGATGACAATGTTCTCCTGATTGCGGGTGGAGAATTCAACAAGAAAAAAGTACTGGGCCTTCTTAAAAAGGCTACCAACCTCTTTGATAAAAAACAAAACAAAGGCGAGTCCGAAAGGAAAATTCAGATAGCCAACTTCGAGATCAAAACCAAATAACCAACAATTAAAAACTAGACAGTATGAAACGCATCTTTATGCTTATGGCAGCGCTATGTGTTGCCGGGTTAACCTTTGCACAGACCGACACCGCAAAAACGACAACAGGTACACCAGATACCATTCGGGTAGGCAAGTTTATTATTATTAAAAAGAAAACCGAAAGCGGAAGCACCAGTAACAGCGTGGTTATCGAAAGAAAGACAACAAAGCCTTCAAGGGTGAGCACTAACTGGTGGATCTTTGACCTTGGCTTTGCTAACCTGAATGATAATACAGATTATGCAAGCGCTGAAGCTCGTGATTACCTAAGAACTACTCGCCCGGGAGAGCCGGCATTTACCAAAGACGACCTTAAGCTAAGAACAGGCAAGACTTCCAATGTAAACCTGTGGCTGTTTATGCAAAGAGTAAATCTTACAAAAGGCTACGTAAACCTTAAGTATGGCCTGGGTTTAGAAATGTTCAACTTCAGGTACCAGAACAATATTAGTTACCACGAAAATCCTGCTTACATATTCAGAGACAGTATTTCCTTCTCGAAGAACAAGCTGTATGTAGGGTATGTAAGCGTACCGCTAATGCTAAACATAAACACGCATCCCGGCAAAAAGAAGGGTCTTAGTTTAAGTGCTGGTGTAACTGGGGGTTATAAAGTGGGTAGCCGCAACAAGCAAATCAGCGTCGAGAGAGGTAAAGAAAAGACGAGGGGCGACTTCGATCTTAACCAATTCCGGCTTGCTTATGTTGGTGAACTTGGTTTAGGACCTGTGCGCCTTTTCGGAAGCTACAGCATTACTCCTTTGCACGATCGCGGACTGTCGCAGTACCCTTACAGTTTGGGGATAAGATTCAGCAATTGGTAAAATTAAATTTGTCCCACATATATAAAATGCTCCAGCTTATGGGGCATTTTGCTTTTAAAAAATCTTTGTACCAAAACTCTGTAAAATTTTGTGAAAGCGTCATATTTAAAAAATCCTTGTGCTAATTTCATCACCTAAACCGTGTAAAGCCCCGCAACTCTCATGATGAAACGTATTGGAATTCCCCTGGTTTTGGCGCTGATCTTTTTCACCAATACCTCTTTTTACACGGCTATTTACAGTAAAAGCACTTTTTCTATTGTTATCGACAAAAGCGATTACGCGCTTTTTGTATACGACGCCGAGGGATGGCTTATTACTTACCCAATTGTTTTTGGAAACGACGACCAAAGTGACAAACTAGTACAAGGGGACCGTAAAACTCCCCTGGGCACTTATACCATAATTAGTAAAAGGGTTCATAACAAGTGGAGCCGTTATATGGGTATAGATTATCCTACCCCGGCTGACGTTCAAAAGTTTAATTACCGCAAGCAAATGGGCCAGATACCACAAAATGCTAAAATTGGTGGCGATATCGGTATACATGGCACATGGCCTCACGAAGAGTTTGCTGTTGATCAATACCAGAACTGGACGTTGGGGTGTATTAGTTTAAAAAACGAACACGTAAAACAATTGTTCAACATGGTACCGGTGGGTACACGTGTTACTATTCAAAGATAATTTTGGTTCCGGCTTTGGTTTTTCATAGCATCACCGTTGCGCCGCACACTGCAACTATTAGTACCCTTTTGAGCAAATAGAGCCGCCTCCCTTAACCTCCAATCTCAGCGATCTTATTTAACTTTTGCCTTGAAGTGTAAGCATATCCTATCACGTTCAAACGCCAGGAAAATGCTACGAGCAGCTGCATGAAAAAATAAAAGTACAAGTGAGTGACACAACGATGAAGCCATAAAAGACTGGGGGCGGCTCAATAAAATTCCTCTCACTTTAAGAGCGCTTTATTACTGGCTTAAAAAGCTCTGCAACGACGTCTTCCACTTTTCAGGCTCACTTTTAAGCAAGCTTTCATGGCCGCTTTCTTCGTAAACAAGCAGTCGCTTTATAGTAGATCAAAAAAAGCTAAATATAAAAGTGATCGACTTTGTATTATAAAATAAGCAGGCTCTGTAAGCCTGCTTATTTCGCTTTAAAAAGGTTTATGTTTTTGATTTACTACCCAGCAAAAACTGCACACCAAAAGTAAAATTTGATGGAAAGTTGAGACCAAAAGAAAAGCCTTTGCTATCATAATCTCCACCAATAGTGGAATAGTAGCGGGCACCTATTCCACCAAAAGAAGCTTCTACTACTGTCTTCGGGGAAAGTTTATAATAAAGCCCGGGACTTGCATTGAGCCCTAGAGAAACGAAATTCTGTTTGCTTTCAGAACGATAGTTTGGTAAAATGTTTTCGCTCTTGGTAACTGAATGATTAAAGGCAGCACCATACTCAATAAACCACCCGAACTGGCTGCTAAAATCTTTGAAGTTCCTTTGAAACACGCCTAGTCCTGCTCCATACGTTGTGAAAGTTTCTTCGCTTCCGTTAACGTCATTTTTACTTCTTGAGAAGTTACCAGATAAACTCAAACCAAACATCTTGTTGTTTTTAAAAACCCAACTGTACCTGGGTGAAACTGCGGTACTAAGACCGTTCGTGTTGTAGGTTGTGTTTGGACTAGGCACCGAGTAACTGGAATTATTTCCGTAAAAATTTACCCCGCCTCCTATGAGCCTATCGCCCTTACTAAACTGCGAAAAACAACTAACACTGATGACCAATAATAGAGAAGCAAATAAAAGTCTAGTTTTTCTCATAATTATATTTACGGATCAAAGACATACGAGCAATACAGCGCGCTGTACTCAATTGGTTAATTAATTCTTAATAGAAGTCTAGTTAATGATGCTGCTTCCAAAATAGTTATGCAACGACGCAGGTAAATGAATACCATCTTCTTGTTGGTTATTCTCAAGCAAAGAAGCAACAATTCGTGGCAAGGCTAATGAGCTTCCATTTAGGCTATGCGTTAATTGTGTTTTGCCATTTGCGTCTTTAAACCTGCACTTCAACCGGTTGGTTTGAAAGTTTTCGAAGTTGCTCACACTGCTTACTTCCAGCCACCTTTTTTGTGCTGCACTGTACACTTCAAAGTCGTAGGTAAGCGCACTTGTAAAACCCATATCACCGCCGCAGAGGCGAAGGATGCGGTAAGGCAACTCCAGGCTTTGCAACAAGCTCTCAACGTGCTTGACCATGTTATCTAATACTTCATAACTTTTATCGGGATGTACGATTTGAATGATTTCTACTTTCTCAAACTGATGCAAGCGGTTAAGACCGCGAACATCTTTACCATAACTACCCGCCTCTCTTCTAAAGCAGGGAGAATAGGCCGTCATCTTCACAGGCAAATCATCCTCTTTCAAAATAGTATCACGATACACGTTTGTAACAGGAACTTCAGCAGTTGGTATTAAGTAAAAGTTATCAGCCGTTGCATGGTACATCTGTCCTTCTTTATCAGGTAACTGACCCGTACCGTACGCACTTTCTTCATTCACCATAAAAGGAGGAAGGTATTCGTGGTAACCGGCGGCTGTATTAAAGTCTAAAAAAAATTGCACGAGTGAGCGCTGCAGCTTAGCACCCTTACCCGTGTAAACAGGAAATCCGCTACCCGTTATTTTCGTTCCTAGCTCAAAATCTACAAGCTTATATTTTGTCGTTAGCTCCCAGTGCGGAACTGCATTTTCGTATAATGTTGGTATCTCGCCACCTTCTCTTACTACTTCATTTTCTTCAGGTGTTTTACCTTTTGGTACAATAGCCGCAGGCAGGTTAGGAAGCAATAATAATATGTCAGTCAACTGTTTTTCAACTGATGTCATTTGCTCTTTCAAAGGTTCAATGGTTGCTTTAGCCGAGGCCACTTCGGCCTTTAGGGCTTCAGCGCCGTCTTTGTTGCCCTGCTTCATCAGCATGCCAATTTCTTTAGAAGCGCTGTTTACCCTTGCCTGGTTATTATCAAACTCCAATTGTAGCCGCTTCCTTTCATCGTCCAAACTAATTACCTCGTCCACCAAATCGGTTTCCTTAAAATTCTTAACGCCCAATCTTTCCAGCACGTTCTCCCGGTTCTGCCGGATATAATTAACCTGTAGCATTCTTATAATTTGCGGCAAAGATAATTGTTGGTATGACAAAGCGTTTGCTATCCTATTTTGTTTTACCTCGTGTACTCTATCACACGCTAATTTTTACAGGTATGCTTGTGAAGTCGACAGTTGTTTTTGATAGCATCATCGTTGCGTCGCACCATTGAACAATTCGTCCTCTTTTGATCGTTGCTGACTGAACAACCAACTGTAATGCGTGAACATGCATTACCTTAATTAGGCAAGCATAAAATGCTTTCTTCTTAATAATACTTGTAGGAAACGACGCTCAAAGAATCAAAAGACGAACGTACTGCGACGCAACGATGTTTAATAGCAGCACAAAAGCATGGATCATAAAAACAACT
>JAQBNN010000239.1 GCA_028288505.1 Segetibacter sp.
GTTGTTGTATTACGGCAAAAAGGTATTAACCGATATGAGATATCTGCTATCCTTAAGCCACAATTAGGTAACTTGACCCCGTCTCCCTCTGGCGTTTATAATATTTCTAAGCGCTATGAACTGAACAAAGCCGAAATAAGAAACCATTACCGAATTAGTTGACATCTACAGTTGCGTCGCAATCACTTTATCGGCAGTAATTCTATTTATCGCTCTTTATTGCTATCATTAAAACAAGTATTGATAAACCTCCTGTACCTGGCCTACTGCAACTACTTCTATTTTAAAGGCGTTTTTATTAAAGCTCTTCTTATTATACTTGCTTACAATTATTTTTTCGAAGCCTAACTTTTCGGCTTCGGCGATGCGTTGTTCTATCCTGTTTACCGCCCTTATCTCGCCATTTAACCCAACCTCGCCGGCAAAACAAATGTTTTGAGGCAGCGGAATATCCTCGTAGCTACTCAACAAAGCACAGATGACCGAGAGGTCGATTGAAGGATCTTCGATCTTTAAACCGCCAGCAATATTCAGGAACACGTCTTTCATACCAAAATGAAAACCGCCGCGCTTTTCGAGGACCGCTAGCAGTAATTGTAAACGGCGGAGATCAAAACCACTAACAGTGCGCTGGGGCGTACCATAAACACTTTGCGTTACAAGCGCCTGCACCTCTATTAAAAGAGGTCGCAAACCTTCCATACTTGCGGCAATAGCACTACCGCTAAGCTGCTCCTCTTTTTGAGTGATTAATATCTCGGAAGGGTTTGAAACGCTTCGCATTCCATCGCTGTTCATTTCATAAATGCCTAACTCAGCGGTACTTCCAAAGCGATTCTTTAGCGTTCTTAAAATACGATAGGCATAATGCCTGTCTCCTTCAAACTGGAGCACCGTGTCAACCATGTGCTCTAAGATTTTTGGACCGGCTATACTTCCATCTTTGGTAATGTGGCCAATAAGAAACACTGGCGTACTCGTCTCTTTCGCAAACCGTTGAAATTCTGCTGCGCACTCTCTAATTTGCGAAACACTACCAGGAGATGATTCTATAAAATTGCTTTGCAATGTTTGGATGGAGTCAACAATAACAACTTGTGGCTTTAATTTCTTTATCTCTTTAAAGATTTCTTGCGTAGCCGTTTCTGTAAGCAGGTAAAATTGATCGTTAGGAGCATTTAGCCGGTTGGCTCTCATTTTTATTTGTTGCTCGCTTTCCTCACCACTGATGTATAATGTGACAAGGTTTTTAAGCCTTAGACCTACCTGCAGAAACAACGTGCTTTTCCCTATTCCTGGTTCACCTGCTACAAGTATAATACTACCGGGAACGATTCCTCCGCCAAGTACGCGGTTCAACTCATCGTCGTCTGTTAAGATCCTCTCTTCCTCTGTTGCTTTTACATTATTTAGAAGGATTGTTTTAGTGTTGCGCTTTACATCGTTATAGTTATCCCAACCATTTATTTCGGGCTTATCAGTTCCTTTAGATAACACTTCTTCAACAAAGGTATTCCACGACTGACATGACGGACATTTACCAACCCACTTGGTACTTTCATAGCCACAACTGCTGCAAAAAAATGCAGTCTTAATCTTACTCATGCGCTAAAGGTAGTGTTTGAAAGAAAAGAACGAGGGAGGAAATTTGAAGCCTGAAAAAATAAGAAAACGAAGCATTTAAAAGTTGATAGAAAGTAAAAGGGTCAGCATGAATGCTAACCCCGTTTACTTACTAACCCATTAAATTCTGACACTAAATTACAAATATGCGTCACATTTCAAAATTAAATTTACCTCCTGTGAATAACTTTTAAAGCGGTATATGTGAATTTGAGAAGTTATATAAAAGGATATAAAAATGACTACAACTTTGATTATCAAAAGTAAAAGAGGTAGAAAGTAGCGACAGAAATTCAGCTTTTTGTCTTTCTTTTCCAATTCGGAATGTCAAACTGGCTTCTGACATTCAGATTTAGCAAAAGTCCTGTTAACAGGAGGCTTTGGTTGGGAAGTTGATGATACTATAAAAAACAGGAGGATACAATGAACAGTATTTTTTTAGTTTCGTTGATTTTTGTTGGTATTAGCTTTCTTGTTTCTGCAACTTTAAAGAGCAAGTTTTCAAAATACAGCCTCGTTCCTTTGCTTAACGGATTGACAGGAAAGGAAATTGCAGAAAAAATGCTGAGGGATAATGGAATATATGATGTTAGAGTAGTCTCCGTGGAGGGAAGTCTTACGGACCATTACAATCCGGCAAATAAAACAGTCAATCTTAGCTCCGATGTTTATTATGGTAACAGTATTTCTGCTGCTGCGGTTGCTGCACACGAATGTGGTCACGCTGTTCAACATAAAACAGCTTATGCTTGGCTTTCAATGAGGAGCAACCTTGTTCCGGTGGTGCAGTTTAGTAGTGGCATTGTTCAATGGGTATTACTAGCAGGTATTCTTATGATCCAGGTTTTCCCTTGGCTGTTGTTGGCCGGAATTGCCTTGTTTGCAGCTACTACTATATTCTCATTTATCACCTTACCAGTTGAATTTGATGCTAGTAACCGTGCATTAGCATGGTTAAATCGCACAAATATTGTAGCTGGAAAACAGCATGACCAGGCAAAAGATGCTTTAAAATGGGCAGCGATGACATACGTGGTTGCAGCAATCGCATCGCTTGTTACGCTAATCCAATATATATTTATTTTTCTTGCCGGCAGAAACAGGGAGTAAAATTAATTTGACACAATGAAAAAGCCACTTTCGCGGCTTTTTTTTATACTTGTATGTATCCCGTTTTCTCAGCAAAGAGCGCTTCAAACTTGGGGCTTTCGGTTTTTTTCCATTTGTCCCAAAAGGTAAAGTAGAGGCCATAATTATATTTAAACTGCTTATGGTGCAGGGAATGATGGGTGGCACCAATCAGCCATCTACCTAAAATACTCTTATTGAAATTCTTCGGATAAATTTCGATTTCCAAGTGATTTATAACACTGCTAAACGTCATAATAGTAAGTTGAACCAGTAGCACGTATACATGCATGGGAAGCAGCAGAATAGTTAACGGTAAAATCATTGCCTGCAGTACACCTTCCAACGGGTGAAACGAAAAAGCAGTGAACGGGCTGGTGGTACTGCTGTCGTGGTGCACTTTATGAAGTACTTTAAAAACTTTTGGCCTATGCATCCAGCGGTGTAGCCAGTAATAGTACGTTTCGTGTACCAGCATCGAAATAGCCAAACTTACGGGTAAGTAGAGCAGGCCGTATTGCGTGGGCTCCGTGTAAAGTTGAGTAAACCCTTTTTGCCAAAGAACGGAGGTTAAGGCGCCGGCGATTGAAAAAATCAATCCTGTGACCATCGACCACTTAATTTCCTTTTTAAACTGCTGCTGATCCGTTAGTTTTTTACCTAGCCTGCGTTGCTGCCACTTTTGCTTGCCCCACCAATAAAAAACGGCATGAAACATACCCGCAATTAGAAAGTAACGTCCGATTACAACGATGAACATTCCTAATACAACCAGTATGAAAGTTATTGGATCAGCGAAATTGGGAAGAGTAGGCATATTTTAATTAGCTGCAATAATTGTACAAACAAAAAACGAGGCAATAGGTTTTTGGAAGTTAGTGTTTGTATCTCTTTTTTTGATACAAACATTTGTTCCCTGGTTAGTCTTCGTTGCGTCGCATTACGTTCGTCTTTTATTTATGTATTCATCTGTGGGCTAACTAGCCTGAAGCAGCTCAACAGCAGAAATACCTGGACAACCGATTATTGCAGGAGCTAAAATTGCCGAAAGGAGAAAATATAGTACAAGTGTGCGACGCAACGGAAGCATAATAGTAGCAGACTGTTGAGGACAAAAAATTCTTCATAAAAAAAGAGGCTACTTATGGGTAGCCTCTTTAATATTTTAGCTTATTACAGCTTTATTTCTTCTTCGTTCTGGTCAAAAAAATGAAACTCAGTTAGGTAATAAGTATTATTTGATTCGATCTTAATCTTTGTTTTGAACTTCCGGTTCCATTTACTTTTAATAGATTTAAAGAACCATCCCTTTGTTAAATGCGAGTACAAAATTGGGTGAACGTGAATAGAAAGATTGTTGTGGTTGTGAGAAACAAGGTATTGTAATTTCTTTTCGATCTCATCTTCAAGCAACAAAGTTGAACCGATCTTGCCCGTACCGTTGCAGGTAGGGCACTGCTCAAGCGTATTAATATTCATTTCAGGGCGCATCCTCTGTCGAGTGATCTGCATTAAACCGAACTTCGAGATCGGTAGAACTGCATGCTTCGCTCGGTCCGGTCGCATAAACCCATCCATCGCATCCTGCAACCTTTTCTTGTTGTCAGGAAGCTTCATATCAATAAAATCAACCACTATAATCCCACCGATATCACGCAAACGTAGCTGTCGGGCAATTTCTTCTGCTGCTTCCAAGTTTGTTTGCAAGGCATTTTCTTCCTGGTTGTTGCTTACGCTTTTGTAGCCGCTGTTTACATCAATAACATGTAATGCTTCAGTATGCTCAATAATAAGATAAGCGCCACTATGAAGGTTAACCGTTTTACCAAACGTTGATTTTACTTGTTTGGTTACGCCAAAATGGTCGAAAATGGCAGCACCGTTGTGGTAATAAGTTACGATCTCTGCTTTTTCAGGGGCAATCTTTTCAATGTAACTTTTGATTTCGGTGTACAGCGTCTTGTCGTTCAGAACTATTTTATTAAAGTCTTCGGTCAACAGATCCCGCAACATACTGGTTGTCTTAGTCTGCTCACTTAAGATCTTCGCTGGTGCAACGGCTTCCTTAAGATTTTTTTGAATACTTTGCCACGTTTGAATTAGCGCAAGAAGATCTTCGTGCAATTCGGCAGTGGCTTTTCCCTCGGCAGCGGTTCGTACAATTACACCATAGTTTTTTGGTCGGATGGCTTCAATAATCTTTTGAAGTCGCTTACGCTCATCGCTGCTGTGTATTTTTTTACTTACCGCAATAATGTTATTAAAAGGCGTAACTACCACAAACCTTCCCGGAAGGGATATTTCGCAACTTAGCCGCGGCCCCTTTGCAGCAATAGGCTCTTTTAAAATTTGTACAAGTACATTTGGCTTTCCGCTTAGTACTTCGTTTATTTTACCTGTTTTTACTATCTCGGGTTCAACTTCGAACTTGCTGAAGTCGAAACTATTCTCCGATTTATCGTGGATAGCTTGCTGGGTAAACTTAAGTATAGAGCGAGCAAATGGGCTAAGGTCAGTATAATGGAGAAAGGCATCTTTTTCGAAGCCGACATCAATAAAAGCGGCGTTTAATCCGGGAATAAGCTTCTTGACTTTTCCGAGGTATAAATCGCCCACGCCAAAGCTAGCGTCCATTTTTTCGTGATGTAATTCAACGAGTCTTTTTTCTTCCAGTAACGCAATCTCTACTCCCTGTGGGGTAGAATTTATAATCAATTCTTTGTTCAAAATGCAACTTTTAAATTTTCACACATATCCGTATCTATTCGGAAACTCCAAAGCATCACTGTGTTGTACCAACACAGAGTTATCCTGCCACTTTTAAATAAGGTTGATAAGGAAAGGTAAAAGTTGCAAAACTAGTTGGTTGGCGAACCATCAGGAAGTTACAAAGCCGGAAAGTCTTTGGGACCTTCCGGCATTGATAAATGACAGGATAAGAATCAGAAATTATTTCTTCTTCTTATGACGATTTTTTCTTAGTCTCTTTTTGCGTTTATGAGTAGCAATCTTATGACGTTTTCTTTTTTTACCGCAAGGCATAATTCAAAATTATTTTAGTTATAGAAATCAATATTATTTCAATGCTTTAATTCTTGCATCAAGTTCTTTTTTAGCATCCGGGTTTGGAACTTTATCCTTAACTACCGTATACCATTTAATTGCATTTGCTTTATCACCCTTACGGTCGTAAGCTTCTGCAAGGTTTAATGCTGCTTCAAGATTATTAGGATCTTTACTCGTGACTATTAGAAAACGCTCAATAGCCTTATCAAACTGTCCACTTTTTATTCCTCCTAATCCCAAAATAAACTGGCCAAACAAATTATTTGGATCCTTCTCAACAATCTTCCTGATCGGGGCTATCCCTTCCATTGGATTGTCTGAAATGTGACCAAAAATATAGCAGGCTCCTAAACCTATTCTGCTGCTATCGTTTGCTGGATTTATTTGTAAAGCCTGCTCAAAAAGAACTTTTGCATTGCTTGCAAGCCAATCTTGCATGGCGTGCTCGCTCTCTGTTTTTAAGTTCGTTAAAAACAAATGGGCTGCAAAGGTGAGGGATTTTTCAGAATTTTCCAACTTAGCTGCTTCTGCAGTGTAGTAAGCGTATGGTTCAAACAATCTTATACTGTCTCCCCAAAAACTCGCCAGTTGTCTAAAAGCACTAAGTTGTTGATTTTTAATGTCTCCCCTTATTACTATATTCTCGATAGAAGTTACCTTTTGAACCTGGCGGGGATCAAGGCGTTCCTTAGCGTGCCTTATTAATTGTTCGGAATTTATTTTTTTCTCTTCGTGGGGCGTATTTGCAGCGACTGTTTCAGGTTTTTTTTCAGGAACAGTCTTCCCAAAAAAAAATAAACTGACTAAAAGTAAAAAGCCGCTTCCTACCAGAAGTAACTGTTGTTTTTTCACTTAAGATTTTTAAGAGCGCAAAAGTAAACCAATTACATCTTTAAAAGAGTTACCGTTCGTTAAAGCGGGTAAAATAAGTTGGATGGGTAGTGCTATTTAAGCATCTTTTCGTTTGCTTTTTACTTCGCTCACGAATTCTTTTGCAGGTTTAAAAGCAGGAATAAAATGTTCTGGTATTTCTACGGCTACATTTCTTTTTATATTACGGCCAATTTTTGCAGCCCTTTTTTTAGTAATAAAGCTACCAAAACCCCTAATGTAGATATTTTCCCCTTGAGCAAGGCTTTCTTTCACCTCTTTAAACATTGTTTCCAATGTAACCAAAACGTCCACTTTTGGTATGCCCGTTTTTTCTGAAATTTGATTGATTAAATCTGACTTTCTCATTTGGGTATTTTTATTCTTTTTAGCCTGAAACCCTCAACGTTACCTTTAGCAGGAAGTATTGAAGCGTGAAAAACGAATTTATATTGTTACACCTGTTTTTTGTTTCGCAAATTTAGTTCTTAGCTGTAGAAATGAGAGTTGAATGTCAATAATTAAAAAACACAACGAATAAAATTTTCATACATACTTCCAGCTAATATTTATTATTTCTTAAATTTTCTTGCAAAATGAAAAATGTGTTTACTCAAAAACTTATTAAATGGCATGAAAATCAAAACAAAAGAATCATGCCATGGAAAGGAGAAAAAGACGCCTACCGAATTTGGATCAGTGAAATTATTTTACAACAAACTCGTGTAGAACAAGGCCTTTCATATTACGAAAATTTTATCCAATCGTTTCCTACCCTTGGAAGCCTTGCTTTGGCCGAGGATGAAATGGTTTTTAAATTGTGGGAGGGATTAGGATATTATTCGAGGTGCCGCAACTTAATTCATTCGGCACGCCATATTCATTACAACTTGGGAGGAAAATTCCCCGAAAAGTATGATGACTTATTGCAACTCAAAGGAATAGGTCCTTATACCGCAGCGGCAATATCGTCATTTGCTTACGGTTTGCCCCACGCAGTTGTGGACGGAAATGTTTTTAGGGTTCTCTCACGAGTTCGCGGCGACTTTACGGCTATTGATACAACTCTTGGTAAGCAGCACTACAACGAAATTGCACATTGCGCCTTGGACAGGAGAAATACCGGTGAGTACAACCAGGCCATTATGGACTTTGGCGCTACAGTTTGTAAGCCAATGTTACCTTTATGTACAGTGTGTATTTTAAACAATGATTGCAAAGCGTTTGCTGAAGGATGGGTGAATCAGCTTCCAGTTAAAGAAAAACGCATAATAAGAAAGAACCGTTACCTGGATTACTTTGTTTTTACATCAGGAAAGACTGTTTTGGTAAAAAATAGAGAGCACAAGGATATATGGCAAAACCTAAACGAGTTTTATTTATATGAAACCGAAAAAGAATCTGCGTGGAATGCCCAAACAATACAAAGGTTCTTGCAGGAGCAACTCGGTGTGGAGGTTTATACAGTCAAAAAAATCTCTGATTCATATGCCCAACAACTCACCCATCAAAACATAAAAGGGCGATTTATAGTTATTGATTTAAAAACTGTTCCCAAGAGCTTAACGCATTTCAAAAGCATGGCTGTAGAAAGTTTTGCCATGCTAGCCTTTCCTAAATTCATAAATATGTTTTTAGATGATTATCCTCTTTTTGGGGCGGAAAAAGACCTGGACTTGTTGTAAGATGTGTTTTCTAACGGTAGATCTACTGCACCATTTATTGTGTCTCTCACTTGTACAGCAGCTTTTCAAGTAGCAAGGCGGAGCAGTTATTTTTAATTTAGAGCACTTGTTGACTTGCCTTTAAAGCACGAGCATTTTTGACCAGTATGGATAAAAAAGTACAAGAGTGCGACGCAAGAGAAGCATAATAGTAGTAATTGAGCCCGGCCCAATAAAAACACCCCGTGTAATCGTGCAAATCTCTTTTTTAAAAACTGTCGTTTTTTAGTTCGCCTCCATCTTTTCCAAAGGAGAAAACCCTGTTCTAAATAAATTTTTGCCCCCACTTTACGGTAATAATTAAGAGAAGATTAAATCAAATACAATTTTTTTTATTACTTGAATAGTTTTATAAAAAAAACTAATTTTAGTAAGCTAACCAATCATCAGGCGAATAAAATTAAAACGACTATCATGAGAGGTGTAAACAGAGTAATGCTTATTGGAAATCTTGGAAAAGATCCAGATGTACAATACCTGGAAGGAAATATTGGAGTTGCAAAATTTAGCCTTGCAACAACCGAAACTTACAAAGACAGGGGCGGAAAATTAGTTTCTCAAACAGAATGGCACACAGTTGTGCTTTGGAGAGGACTTGCTGAGCTGGCCCAGAAATATTTGCACAAAGGCAGCCTTGTTTACATTGAAGGCCGTTTAAGAACCCGTAGTTGGGAAGATAAAGAAGGCAATAAAAAGTTTGCAACCGAAGTAGTTGGTGATAATCTGATTATGCTTGATAAACGAGGCGAAGGACACGGGCAATTTCATAGTGGCAATAGCGAGGGTATTGAAGGTTTAACCAATGCTGACATGCCCCCGGTAACAGAGCCAACAGAAGACCTACCTTTTTAACTTTCATTTGAAAAAAATTAGTATAATATATTTGCAGCGATAGCTCAGCTGATTTGCTAGCTATATATTCTTAACCTAATTTCTTTGCATTGGATATTCTCCCGGCACCTATAAATTTACTGTTAGCCCCTTTTGCTGTAATAAATACCCAGGCAACCACCATATTAATTTTTCTCCTGATCGTTCTTTTATTAATCTCCTTTTTTGTATCAGGCGCAGAAGTAGCTTTTTTCTCACTTACTTATAAGGATATTAATATGCTTAAAACCAAGCAGCAGCCTGCTTATAAGCGTATTGTTGATCTTTTGGAAGAACCGAAAACGCTTCTTGCATCGCTAATTATTGCTAACAGCTTTGTAAACATTGCCATCATCGTTGTTTTAAACTTTGTTATCGATGAAATGATTCCGATGAACGACCAGTTATGGTGGGTTCAATTTATCATCAAAGTATTGTCTGTCACCTTTCTTATTGTACTATTTGGCGAGGTTATGCCTAAGGTAATGGCTACTCAAAATCATATTCGTTTTGCAAAAGATGCTGGGGCATTAGTAGAGGGCATTTCTTATTTATTTAAAGGTTTAAGTAAACAGCTAGTAGGTACCTCAGACTTTATCGAAAGAAAACTCACCCGGAAAACAAGCGCCTCCTATAGTCTCGAAGAGCTGGACCATGCTATAGATACTGATATTACAACCAACAGTGAAGCGTCGGAAAAGGAAAAAAAGATTTTAAAGGGTATTGTGAATTTTGGCAATACATCAGCCCGGCAGGTGATGCGTGCACGGCTCGACGTTAGCGGCATTGATTATAATACCACCTTCCCTAACCTGGTGAAAAGAATAGAGGAATTGCATTACAGCCGTCTTCCTGTTTTTAAGGAAGATCTGGACGAAGTAGTAGGAATGATTCATACAAAGGATGTTCTTCCCTACTTAGACGAATCGGCAGATTTCGACTGGCATTCCCTGATGCGGCCCCCCTATTTTATTCACGAGCAAAAAATGATCGAAGATCTTTTACAGGAGTTCCAGTTGAAGCGGATACACTTTGCCATTGTGGTAGATGAGTTTGGTGGAACCAGCGGCATTGTTACACTTGAGGACATTATGGAGGAGATCGTTGGAGATATTAAGGACGAGTTTGACGAAGACGAAATCCCTTACAACAAGATCGACGACTACAATTATATTTTCGATGGCAAGATTATCATCAACGATGTGTGCAGGGTAATAGCTTTACCGGTTGAAACGTTTGACGAGGTACGCGGAGAAAGTGAAACCCTGGCGGGACTGGTGTTGGAAGTAGCCGGTGAAATACCTAAGGTAGGCGCCGTAATAACAACAGGAGATTTTGACTTTACCGTTATTGAGGTAGAAAAAAACCGTTTACAAAAAATTAAGGTTACTATAAAACCTTCAACAGAAGAGTAGCTGTAGTTTTGGCACGATGAAAAAAAATCAAACTCTTCTCATTTTATTACTTACTATAGTTTTTTTTATTGCGCAGTCATGCAATAGCGACTATACACCAAAGCCAAAAGGCTATTTTAAAATCGAGCTTCCTAAAAAAGAATACCGTTCATTCAATCAACCTGGTTACCCCTATTCTTTTGAATATCCTGTTTACGCCAACGTGGTAAAAGACAGCAGCTTCTTTGGCGAAGCAACTGAAAATCCCTGGTGGATTAATCTCGATTTTCCCCAGTTCAACGGGAA
>JAQBNN010000259.1 GCA_028288505.1 Segetibacter sp.
GATCTAAAAAAAGAGCTAGTCGAATATTTATATTACTATAATAATGAACGACCACATCAAGGCATTAGTGGCAAAAAGCCAATAGAAATGATTGAGAAAAAAAATTGAGGGAGATGTGCAGGCTGCAGAGCCGAAATAAAACTTCCCCTCTTCCCGGCCTTAGGCCGGGAAGAGGGGAAGAAACCATTACCGAATTAGTTGACATCTACAACAACGATGACGCCATGAAAAACTGAAGCTGGCGCAAAAATCATAAGAGTAAAACAAACTTAACGTGCTGATGTAAAACTTTTTCTGAAAGTTTTCATTTCCGTTTTTTGATGACGTAGTAGAGAATGTAAATGCCTGCCAGTAACAAAATAACTTTGCCCTGCCACCCAAAATGGGTAACCTGGTAAGCCGCATAAGCTTCAATTAAAAGCGCAGGTATTTTCCCCACAGAGCTTGCCAAGAAAAAGGTGAGCAGGCTTACCCTTCCAACAGCTGCTGTAAATGTAATAATGCCAGAAGGGATAAACGGGATAAGGCGAAGCGATACGATCAAGTAAAATGCATCCTTGCCTTGTGCCTGCAGCAACTTTTGTACCCTTGGGTACTTTTGCAGCTTGTTTTTAATATTTTTTTTAAAACCAAAACGGTATAGTAAGAATGAAACAAAGGCGCCAAACGATTCCCCCACAAACGAGATAAGAGTGCCAGGCCAAAAGCCAAAAAATAAAACATTGGCAGCAGTAAGGAAAACGCTGGGTACAACACCTAAAATGGCAATGAACACATTTAGGCCAATGCTTAGTAGGAAAGCATATTGTGGGTAAGTGCTAAAAAGTTGAATTACATCTTGCTTCACTTTTGGAAGGATGTGGGCATTTGTGATAAAGGACGAAGATAATAGTGTTAGTAGGTTGTGCGCTACAAAACAACTTTTAAAAAAAGAAATTAATTAATAATATTCTTCACCAGAAAAATACATCAAACTTTCGCTATTGTAAATAACCGAAAAGTTCTAACGTCTTATTTATTGCTGTCTAATTTTATAATACCCCAATTGCACAAAAAAGTATTCAAACATTTGCAACAGATCAGTAAATTACTAAATGATATTTTGCAGCTTCTAAAACCAGCCAACTAGATAAGGATTAGTGACCTAAACACAAATGAAGCCTGCAAACCATTAGGCAGTTCAAAATGCAAAGCCTGGAGAATTAATGCACAATTAGCAATGGGCTAGTGGAGAGGATGGAAAAGAGGTATACCTCAACTTGTTATGGTGTATTTAAGTGTACTCTGCTTAAAACGGAGCACCTTGCCTTTAGATTTGCTAACAAGTACTTAGTTTTTGGCCTATGCATTTGTGCTACTATTAAGCATCGTTGTGTCACTCACTTGTACGTTTTGTAATAGTTTCAGCCAAAGGAGCAATCGTGCATATTAAAAGTGCCGGGTCGACACCAATGATGCTTTAATAATCTTACCTTTCACTAAGGGCAGCCCTGCTTATATTTCCTCAGCTCAAAAACAAATTTATCGGGTAAAAGTAAAGATCAATAGTTCCTTTGAAACTACTAACAGCAGCCTGGGCTTATTTCAAATGCAATAAAAATTATACAATGAAAAAGTTTAAATTTCTCCTCTTGGGTTCTATCTTAATTATAGCAACTACACCTGCCTTTTCTCAAAATTATAAAACACCGGCAGACACACTTCGGCTAAATAAAGAATTAGTAGAAGTTAGAAATGATGTTGCAGAACTTACTTCTAAACTGGCTATTGCACAAAACAATTTGCCTGGCTACCACAACAAAGCAAGTAACGCCGCTTCTGATGCGCAAAGTGCTGCACAAAAAAGTAGCGACAAGGCGTCTAAGGCTACTAATGGCGAATTAGGGGATGCAAAGAGCGCAAAAAAGCAAGCAAAAAGAGCTTTTAAAGATGCCGAAGATGCACGCTCGGCCGACAACAGGGTTAAAGACCAGGAAAAGAAAATAGAGAGACTCGCCGACCAGTTACAGAAGAAACAAGAGCAGTTGAAGAAGTTGGAAGAAATGAGAACTGCTATTAGAAATCAATCGATCTAGTACGTTTAGTTGCCCATAGTTGCCCCAAACAATAATTACATTTCGAACTTTTTTATCTTTAATAAGACTACTAGCTACGCTTTGCTAAGTACGGGCTTGCACAACTATGCAAGCCCGTATTCTTATGTAAATTATTTTCTGTTGCCGCTTGCGTTTCTGGCATTTTATTTCAAATTTTAGCTGGCCAAATGTTTGGTAGCTAAATCAATATCAATGTTAGAAGAATTAGATACGGTTCCGGTTTCTAAGGCGATAGTAAATAATGATGATGTAAATACCTTTTTAACTACAATGAAAAGTCCTAAAGAGGAAAAATTAGAGGTAATTAATAAAGCCCGCAGTATTATAAGGGGTGAGAGAACTTTGGATAGGAACGGTCTAAAAGATCTTATAAAAAAACTCGAACAATACGACCAGTTCTCGTACGCTACTGAAGTTTTACTATTACGTTTTAAGCTCGATGAAAAAAACGCCTCTCCCGTAACGACTAACGATTACGAAACGCTTGCCAGGTACATTTACAAAGATCATTCCCTACCATCTTCAATAAAGTTCGATAAAGCATTACAACAACTCAGCAGTCATGTTGGCCTGGCTACTACTACCAGGTGTGAAGCGTTAGGATTAGCAGGCGCTATTTATAAAAGAGTATGGCAGTTCGATCACCTGTTCCGCAACCTTACGTTGTCAAGGTATTATTATAAACGTGGCTTCGACAAGTGGAAGGAATTCATAAAAACGTATAACGATACCAGCATCGAAAATGATGGCAATGACGACGGATACAACGCGATAAACTACGCCTACATTAATGAATTGATGGCAGTAGAAAAGCTTGAAGAACATGGGAAGATCACTGGTGTTACGGAAGGCATAATAACCTTGTTCGATCATGCAAAAGAAACAAGAAACTTTATACTCGCTCAATTCATCCAGTTAACCGAAAAAGGCGAGCATCAACTAAAAAGAGATAATTATAAGCCTTGGGTTATTGCCACTATCGCTGAAGCTTATTTTGGTTTGGGAAACTACGAGCAAGCAGCCAGGTTTATAATGCACTATTTAGGTTTAGCTGAAGTAAAAGCGTGGGAAAAGAGAAGCTTTAGCCAGCAGCTTTTCTCGTTGGCTTATCTGCAGGATTACTCCCATAAGTTTCTAAGTAAACACTTAAAGCCCGGGAGCTTTTTATACGGGGATTTTGAAAGCGTAATACAAAAGATCAGGATAAAAGACATCAACAATTGTCTCAACTTTGTAAAGGATGATGCGCAAACAACCGAAGCAGCGCAAAAAGGAATCGAAATAAAAAAGGAAGGTAAGCTAGGTCTCGGTCTATCAGGTGGAGGATTTAGAGCAGCCCTATTTCATATTGGTGTGCTTGCTTCTCTTGCCGAAAAAGATGAATTAAGGAACGTTGAAATTATATCGTGCGTATCAGGCGGTTCAATCATTGGCGCTTACTACTACCTTAAATTAAAGAAGCTGCTCGAGACAAAAGCAGATGCTGACATAGATAAGGACGACTATATTAAAATAGTAAAAGAAATAGAACGAGACTTTTTACCCGGCATACAAAACAATCTTCGTATGCGCATCTTTAGCCATCTCGGCTCAAACTTTAAGATGCTTAAAGACAATTATTCGCGTACACACCGTTTAGGTGAATTGTATGAGAAATATCTTTTCAAAGACCTCATAGAAATTAAGAGGAGTGCAGATGAAACAAGACAAGGCAGGAAGGATGATGAGATCTATATGTCCGACCTTTTTATTACACCAAAAGACGCGCCTACTTTCTTTGTCCCTACAATTGACAACTGGAAGCGTAAGAATAAAATTCCTCAATTAGTATTAAATGCTACAAGTGTAAATACAGGACACAACTGGCAATTCACCGCCTCGTGGATGGGAGAACCTCCTGGAAATATTCAACCTGATATTGATGTAAAGCCGAGGCTGCGACGTATGTACTACGAAGAAGCTCCAGATCAATACAAAAACTTCAGGCTTGGTTATGCTGTAGGTGCATCGTCTTGTGTGCCTGTCATGTTTCATCCAATGCCGCTGCCAGATCTCTATCCCGGTATCGAGCTGCAGTTAGTAGACGGCGGAGTTCACGATAACCAGGGCATAGGAGCACTGTTAGAACAGGAGTGCAAAAACATGATCGTCAGCGATGGCAGTGGTCAAATGGCAACTGATAAAGCCGCTTCACAAAATGAAGGCTCTTTATTCTTCCGCTCCGATCTCATCTTACAAGAAAGGCTACGGGAGCTTCAGTTCCTCGATATAAAGCAGCGTAACAACACTACGCAGATAAACAGGCTCTTCACCGTGCACCTCAAAAGCGATTTAGCGAACAGGCCAGTAAGCTGGAAGTACTGTACAGATCCACCGCGTACTATCATGTATTCAAATGAAACAGATGTAGATAATGGTCTAACAAAATATGGCATCCTCCGAAAGGTGCAACTCTACCTCTCACAAATAAGAACCGACCTTGATTCTTTTAACGATGTAGAATCTTACGCATTAATGTACAGCGGTTACGCGCAAATGAACTACGAGTACAACACCAAACAGCAGGAAGATAAGCGTGATAACAAAGACCATAATCAGCAGCAAGCTATAAGCCCGCAATGGAACTTTTTTAAGATCAAAGATTATTTAACCAGGCCCGAAAAGGCAGCACAAAAAGAAAAGGTTTTCAAAGAAGCAAGCAGGGGACCTTTTAAAGTATATTACTTGAGCAAAACCGTTAAGATAGCCGTAATCGTATTAGCTGTGTTAGTAGGTGCAACAATACTGGCCTTTTGTAATCCATTAAATCCTGATACATGGAATTACTCCTTTGTAAACATAACCGTAAAGCTGGTTGTAACAGCACTCATACTTTTTCTCCTGGGACTTATATTTAAGGTGGTCGCTACATTAATGAAAGCAAGGTCTTTCATCAGGCAAAAGGCAGCATTTATAGTAGTGATAATAGTAGCGTGGGTAGTATGTAATATTTATTTAGCACTACTAAATAACGTATACAACAAATACGGCAAGTTAAAAGCAGTTGAACCAAAAGTGTAATGACTAAAAGTGTTGCAAGATTTGGTACTTAACATTTGTGGTACTATTAAACATCGTTGTGTCACTCACTTGTACTTGCTGTCCTCTACGCAGCCTATCTATGGCAGTATACGCTAGCGAATCTTACTATCTGAAAAGCCATTAACTGATAATATTGCGGGTGAAGTTTAAAAATCACATGAATATGCGATTGCTTACTCCTCATAATATCACAACTTTTATGTCCTGAGAAAATGGGGGCATATTCTTGGATAATTCCACCCCTTCCTGTATTTGGAAGGGGTTTTTATTTGTATATAGGAAATTATTGGACTAGACTTTACAACAAACTCTTTGCATTGTGTTAAACGCTTAATACCTATCAGTTCACTGGTTTTAACCAAAAAAAAGTCTGCATAACCAATAAAAAAACGTTGTTAAGCTTTGCTAACTTTGGCTATAATACAGAAGGTAACTTGCCTAGGTTTTATTACGATTGTTACCAGCGCTACATACCCACTGCTAAATGCTATAACAACTTTTAAAAGCATATTTAAAAATAAAAATATCATCTGCACAATCCACTATTCCATACACTTGAATATTGTAGAGGTAAGCAAACTAATGATTCCTCGTTCTTATTTCAAATAACATTATAAGCCATGCCTAAAGCCTGATGAAGCGGGTAATGTAACCTGGAATTACGCACATACAAACATGAGCACACTGCTTGCTGCTAAATTTGCGAAGCTGATTCCCAAACACAGCCTTTCCTGAGAAGTAAAGCACTCTGCCTAACCTATTTAAAAAAAATATAAACTTGAAAGTTGAACCTTTTGCGGCTTCACTTTTTAAATTTAGTATATATACATACTTAGCTAGACCTTTTTAAAATATACTAATTGTTCTTTTACGTAGTATCTTGTTCTTATAAACCCCAAAAACTGCTTCATAATGAATGGTAATGGACCAGTAATAATTATAGAAGATGATATTGACGACCAGGAGCTATTATCAGAAGTGTTCACAAATCTCAATTATCCAAACGAAGTTTTGTTTTTTGGAGACGGAGAGGAAGCCTACGAATTTTTGAATGTTACCAATAAAATACCCTTTCTCATTCTTTCTGACATAAACATGCCTAAGCTTGATGGATTTGAGCTGAGGAAGAAAATTAAGTTGGATGCAAAGCTTCAAATGAAGTGCATCCCTTACTTATTTTTTACAACTGCTTCAAACCAAAAAACTGTTATTGATGCATACAGCGAATCCGTACAAGGCTTCTTTGTAAAGCAAAGTTCTGTTAACGAGTTAGAGAATACGATACGCGTTATTATGGAGTATTGGAAAAAGTGTGCTTCACCAAATAATTTCGTTAATACTTAACAAACGCTTTTCGTTAAGTCCCCTTTTAGTTCCTTCTTACTGTTTGTTGGTTTACCCCAAGATGGAACACTGCAACTGTACGACAACATATGAAGAATAAGGATTTTACAAGAGGTATAAACTACTCGTACAAGGGTATTTTATAAAGCTATAAAGCTATGATGAAATAAAGAGCTTGGTGCAAATGCTGTTCAATTATTGGGACAAAAGCGCACATCTAATCACGTGCAACTAGATAGATTGCCTAACTATTTCTACAACTGGTTGTTTAAAATTTGCTGAAGCATAGTAATTAGCCATTAAACAAAAAGGAACGTTTCTTGAAGTGTTATCTGAACTGAGTAGGAGCTAAATGAATAGTTATGACAGTGGAAGAATACCGCAGCCTCCCTGAGGAAGGGCAAAAAAGGCTACTAATAGACGCAAACAAAGTTGCAGAACATGAGGACGAAATTGCTACCTATGAGCTGTTCCGGATAGATGATTTTTACGTGGAGGTAAGTAGAAGTGTAACCTATAGGTTCAGAAAGATTTTAAATACATACTCCCATAACAACCTGCCACCTAATTATGTGCTGAAAGATCAGGTTTATTAGAACATTATCTGACATTGCATTTAGTGGTAAAACTTCATTAATGGGCAGACGAAACACTCGATCGCCTGCTATGTCTTGTTCTGGCGGGTTTTCGTAAAATGCTTATCCGGTCCCTGATTGCTTTTAATACCGGTAATTCAGCGTGCAGTTTTATTGCTTCATCGTACAACTTCAACTGATTTTGTATCTCTAACTCTGTTGGGGATGAGAATCCTTTAACAAATAGTGGAAACATTGTTTTAGAGTATTAGGGTTTGGTTCAATTATAACAAGAGAAAATTACTAATTGTTGTATTAGTGAAATGTTAATAAAAAATTCTAGTTGCTTGCATTGAGTCCTGTTGGTTAACGAGAGTAAATGTTCCTTTTTGATGCATTCTAATAGAAGAACTGGCCGTCGAAAAAGATGCACAGGTTAATAAAAAGTGAGTGGAGGAAGGAAGTATGAGTTGGCGTGCGCCAGTAAAGGAGTTAATACAAGTATATGGAGTGGCACAAGTGGTTTAATCTCTACCGTTTACCGTATATATAGTTTGGTTTGATTGTAATGTTGTTAGTACTTAAATACTTACTTGCCTTTAACCAGTAGTGATAAAGTAATTTACTGGTAGACAAACTGTTTAGCCTTAGCTGCTAAATGATAGAAACGTACAAGAGTGCGACGCAACAATGTTTAACACAAGTGCCTATGTTTGGTACAAAAAAAGAATTTTCTTTGCTGCCTGAAAAACAGATGAATTGAGCAAAATTATAAAGGTAGGCGCAGTTAGTTATTTAAATACGAAGCCGTTGTTGTATGGTTGGAAGCATGGATTTAAAGTAGACAATGCAGTAGCTGTTGAAGCATACCCTGCACGTGTTGCAGACATGTTGTTGAACGATGAAATTGATGTAGGATTGGTGCCGGTAGCAATTATCCCCAAGTTGAAGGAGCACCATATTATCACTAATTTTTGTATAGGCGCCGAAACTTATGTTGCATC
>JAQBNN010000269.1 GCA_028288505.1 Segetibacter sp.
ATCATCTGCATCATCGTCATCGATTAAGATATTGATGATTAAATTATTCATTGCTAGAAATTAAGGGTTGTTAGTATAGTCGGGATTGCAGTAATGCGAATGTAAATGTTGTTGTTCTTTTTTTGCCAAAACGTGTAATAATTTTTTACACGCAAATGATACGAGATTTTATATTGTCCTAACTACTCATCTCTTATCAACATCGTTGTGTCACTCACTTGTACCGCAAATCTCCCTTGAACTAAACATTCAATAGTTATACCAACCCGCATTAGTAAAAATCTTGATGCAAGTAATGGTATAAAATGTTTAATTACAATTGTATTTTTTCTCTTTTTTCTGAGCCTAAAGGCGACTAATTAATATGAAAAAGTGCTGCTTTTTTACAAACTCACTAAAATACAAACGTTTGGATAAGTTCTTCCCCAATCTTAAGTAGCTAGTCGCCAGGATACAGGTACTTATAAAATAACAGGAATTAGCTAAATACCTGCACTGCAGATGAACGGATTGCGACGCAACGATGATGCTATGAAATACGAATGATGGTATTAAAGCTCTCGATTCGTAAGGGGAGCCCCTCAGCATTTTCATTATTTTAGTAAAAGTTGCAAGATAATTTTTGAATTACAGGATGCCAAATTGCATTTTGCATAAGCGATACAGATAATCTCAATTTTGGGTTCGCAATTATTGTTGAAGTAGTGGCTGAAGTACTGCCCATACATTATTGGCTACGATTTTTTGTCCGGCAGCAGTTGGATGAATTGCATCGCCCTGGTTTAATTCCCTAAGGCCTCCCACCCCTTCAAGAAGGAAGGGAACAAGCTGCATATTATTCTTGGTGGCTAGTTCAGGAAACATGTTGCGAAAATTAGTTGCATATTGTTGCCCTATGTTTGGTGGCACCTGCATGCCTGCCAGAAGAAGCTTTGCCTGGGGGTATTTTGCTTTTACCTTATCAATTATTGATTGAAGATTTTTCTTTGTTTCAGCAACAGGAATTCCGCGAAGACCGTCATTTGCACCGAGCTCTAATACAAAAATATCAAGAGGTTGCTTTAAGATCCAATCGATCCGGCTATTTCCGCCTGCAGATGTTTCACCACTTACGCCGGCATTTACTGTTTTATATTTGAGGCCTGCTGAATCTATCTTTTGCTGGAGAAGTGCAGGAAATGCTTCAGAAGGTTCCAGGCCGTAACCCGCGGTAAGACTATTGCCGAAGAATAGGATTGTTTGTACACGTTCTGTTCCTTTTTCCGGGGACTTCTTTTCTACCTTGTTATTTTTATTGGTGGCAGTTTGCCCACTATCTCCACAACTTGTAAATAAAATCATTGCCATTACTATTGAACAAAAAACAATTTGCTTTGTCATATTATTTAATTTAAAAAGGATCGTTATTACTAACCTTAACTAAATGAAATTAGATATTCAATTATTTTTACTTTAATCACATTTCTTAATTAAGCAAGATAAATTAAAGCTCTTGGATACCATTCTTAACATTCGTAACGTAAGCAAAACATATCAAAGTGCAGGCCGCACATTAACTGTTCTCAACAATATTAATTTTTCGGTTGAAGCAGGTTCAACTATGTCAATAGTAGGGCCATCGGGTAGTGGAAAAACCACGCTGCTTGGTTTATGCGCAGGACTCGACCGTAGCAGTTCGGGCGTAGTTGAATTAAATAATATAAAACTTGATGACTTAAGCGAAGACCAGCGGGCAGAGGTGCGTAACCAATACGTTGGTTTTATCTTCCAGAATTTTCAATTGATGCCCACTTTGACTGCGCTTGAAAATGTAATGGTGCCACTAGAACTGCGGGGAGAAAAAAAGATTAAACCTTTAGCACTTGACTTGTTGGATAAAGTGGGCCTTGCTGACAGAGGTCACCATTACCCTGCGCAATTAAGCGGAGGCGAGCAACAACGTGTTTCTTTAGCAAGAGCTTTTTCAAACAAGCCGAAGATTCTTTTTGCTGACGAACCTACCGGCAGCCTTGATGCAGAGACAAGTGGAAAAGTGATTCAATTAATATTTGACCTGAATAAGGAGGCAGGAACTACTCTTGTGTTAGTAACACATGATGCCGACCTTGCTGCAATGACTCAAAGAATCATAAGAATTAAGGGAGGTAGCATTGTTAGTGATGAGAGATTGAAGGATTGAGTTATGAGTTATGGGTTGGACGATGACTAGTGGTTTGCAGTACAAGTGAGTGACACAACGATGTTTAATTGAAATACTACTCTCGGCTACATAGGAAAAATAACATAATCCCTCCCAGCAAATTTTTTCATTTTTCATTTTGCATTTTAAATGAACTATAAAAGACCTTTGAATTTTAAATGGCTCGCTTTAATGGCGTGGAGAGACAGCAGGCGAAACCGTAAGCGGTTGTTGTTGTTTGTATCATCTATCATTTTAGGGATTGCGGCTTTAGTAGCAATTTACTCTTTGGGCGATAACCTACGGGAGAATATCGATAACCAGGCGGCAACTTTAATCGGTGCCGACTTAGCCATCTCATCCAACAAAGTTCCGAGCGATTCTATAAAAGGATTGATTGATTCTTTAGGCGACAGGCGATCGGAAGAGAGACGGTTTGCTTCAATGGTTTACTTTACTAAAAGCAACGGAACAAGGCTGGTTGAAGTACATGCATTACAGGGAGAATTTCCCTTCTACGGCTCGCTGGAAACTAGCCCGGCAAATGCAGGAATATCTTTTAGAACTCAACAGGCGGCTTTGGTTGATAAGACGTTAATGCTTCAATACAAGGCGGTGGTTGGGGACTCCATAAAAGTAGGATCAGTATCGTTTGTAATAGCGGGCACCCTTTTGCAAGCTCCGGGACAAACGGGCTTTTCGTCGTCCATTGCGCCTGCCGTGTACATACCATTAAGTTATCTTGAGCAAACGGGTTTGATGCAAAAAGGCAGTCGTATTAATTACCGGTATTACTATAAATATGACAAGCCCATAAACTTTGAGAAACTGGTTGAGAAATTTGATGCAAGACTTGCGAGAGAAGACTTAAACTACTCAACAGTTCAATCTCAAAAAGAATCTACGGGTAGAACCTTTAGCGATCTTACTTCGTTTTTATCTCTGGTAGGATTTATTGCTTTACTGCTTGGCTGTGTAGGTGTAACCAGCGCCATACATATATACATCAAGGAAAAAATAAGTACGATAGCAATACTTAGATGCCTTGGGGTAAAAGCAAAACAGGCTTTTATTATTTACTTGTTGCAAATTGTAGGGATCGGATTTATAGGATCAGTTGTTGGAGCCATATTAGGATCTCTAATTCAGCAAGTTCTTCCAATTGTTCTAAAAGACTTCTTACCTATTGAAATAACAACGGGTTTATCGTGGACGGCAATTGGACAAGGCATTGCTCTTGGCGTTATCATATCACTCTTGTTTGCATTGCTTCCATTGATCTCGTTACGCAAAATTTCTCCTTTAAACACAATTCGCATTTCAAACAACGATACTGTTGCCAACAAGGATCCTTGGAAATGGCTGGTCTATAGTTTAATAGTAATGTTTGTTTTTGGCTTTACTTACCTGCAATTAAAAACATGGAAGCAAGCCCTATTTTTTACAGCAGGTGTGCTGGTAGCGTTTCTTATTTTAGTTGCATTGGCCAATTTATTAATGCGGCTGGTTCGTCGCTTCTTTCCTAACTCGTGGAAATATGTTTGGCGACAAGGCTTAGCAAACTTGTACAGGCCAAACAATCAAACCATCATCCTAATTGTTTCTATAGGATTAGGAACTGCCTTTATTTGCACCTTATTTTCTGTGCAATCGCTGTTGCTAAACCGTGTCACCTTATCATCAAGCGGTAACCAGCCTAACATGGTGTTGTTCGATATACAAGCTCCACAAAAAGAACAAGTAAGTCAACTTGCAAGGCAACAAGGTTTGCCTGTAATACAGGAAGTACCTGTTGTAAATATGAGGCTCGAAGAATTGAATGGGCAAAGAGGTTCAGTTGCCTTGTCTGATACGGGCCAGAGGATGGGTTTATTTACTCGTGAGTATCGTGTTACTTACCGAGATTCATTAACAGCTTCTGAAAAGATAACAGAAGGAAAATGGTGGGGCAACATTAATGTGAGAGGGGATGCATATATATCATTAGAGCAAAGCTGGGCAAAACGTAATAAAATAAAACTTGGTGACACTTTAGTCTTCAACGTGCAGGGTGCTATGGTGCCAACCATCGTTGGTAGTTTTCGAGAAGTGGACTGGAACCGGGTTCAAACCAATTTCCTTGTCGTCTTTCCTACAGGCGTTCTAGAAGAAGCACCGCAGTTTCATGTATTGCTTACAAAGGTTAGCAACGAGGAAGCGTCTGCCCGTTTTCAACAAGCAATTGTACAGCGCTTTCCAAACATATCCATCATTGATCTTGCCCTCGTACTTCGAACGCTTGACAACATCATTGACAAAATAAGTTTTGTTATTCGTTTCATGGCGGGCTTCAGTATACTTACAGGCATAGTCGTGTTGATCGCCTCAGTACTCATAAGCAAGTACCAGCGTATACAGGAAAGCGTGTTACTAAGAACACTCGGTGCAAGTCGCAAACAAATTTTAATCATTACAGCACTGGAATATTTCTTTCTTGGTGCCCTTGCTTCAGCTACTGGTATTGTATTATCGTTGGCAGGAACATGGTCGTTAGCAAAATACACTTTCAAAACGCCTTTCGCCGTAGAGCCCTTGCCTTTGTTAGTTGTGTTTTTTCTCATCTGTTTACTAACTGTTGTTATAGGTTTAATAAACAGCAGGGGTGTTTTAACCAAACCACCACTAGAAGTTTTAAGAAGCGAAGTTTAAGAGGTGGTAAGAATTATTTTGGACCAGGGTTTTGAATGCTTATTAAGCAGCCGTTGCGTCGCACTCTTGTACTGTTAGTCCCGCATTCATCAAAGCTTACTAGATACATGCTACTGCACATCGCAAGTACAGCAAACACCCTGTAGCTGGAAATTCGATTATTTTTTCCCTGCTACTGTTTGTAAATTGACCGCTTACTTTTATAATAATAAGTCCTGCGAATATGTTCAACAAAAACAACCTGCAAAGATTTATTGAGGCACAACAAAAAGATTATGCAACTGCACTAACTGAAATTAAAAGTGGTAGAAAGCAGAGCCATTGGATGTGGTATATTTTTCCGCAAATACAAGGTTTAGGTTTTAGTGAAACGGCTCGATTTTATGCGATAAAGGATATTGAGGAGGCACAAGAATTTTTAAACCACTCTATCCTTGGAAGCAGGCTCATTGAAATTTCGAACGCCTTGCTACAACTCGAAAGCAACGATGCAAATATAATACTTGGCAGTCCCGACGATATGAAGTTAAAGTCTTCAATGACTTTATTTTCGTCTCTAAAAAACACTGATGCAGTGTTTAACCGGGTTCTGGAAAAATTTTATAATGGAGCTAAAGACAATAAAACGCTGCAGATTATTAATCAATAATTAGAAAGTATAAAGTACTTCGAAGATGGCTGTACATAGGCCTCCACCACCGTTTGTTGTTGCCACAATTTATGCCGTACAAGTGAGTGACACAAA
>JAQBNN010000270.1 GCA_028288505.1 Segetibacter sp.
GATGATTTTGCCGTCTGAAGTTTTAATGGAAGTGTTTATGCGGGTAAATGTTTTTAGAAAAGAAGGCATGTTGCCTGCGAGTATTTTATTTACGGCAAGAGAATCTCTTTCTTTCCATTTGTATGCAGCAACTGTTTTATAGAATGCTGAGCCGGTGTAATCACTGTTAGCATTTATCCTTATTGCCCGGTAGCTTTTAGGCACGGCGCACGCAGTTAGGAGTAAGATAAAGAACAATAAACACCTCATAAAGATTGTGTGTGTGAGTTGCCTGATTTTATAAATGGATTTGCAATGAGACTAAAGCTAAACAAAGTGATGCAGATAAAGTGATTGCGACGCAACGATGATGCTATGAAAATTGATGCTGGTATTGTAAAAATTTTTCAACTAGTTAAGGCATGAAAAAAGCCTGCTAACTAGCAGGCTTTTTAATAAAATAAACAGTTTATATTTTTTCTAAAAGCTCTTTAGCCATTCTTACATAGTCGTTGTTCTTTGCTTCGGTTGCTACTTCAATTGTTTTGTTGGCGCTTGTTTTAGCACCTGTTTTATCGCCCATATCTTTCTGTATTCTTGCCTTCATTAAATAAAGCCAGAAAGCCTTGGGGTTGGCATTAATGCCTTTGTTTACATTATCAAGCGCTTTAGTATAATCTTTTTCCCACTCGTAGTAATACGCTGCGGCTTGCTGGTAGGGCTTGTTGTTAGTCTTTAATGCGGCTTCTAATTGAGTGCGTAAACGATCTTTAATATTGGTGGTAATAGGTACATTTACCAGCGTTTTGCCCCACATTAATTGCAGTGCCATGCTTTCGTTTTTTACATCAGCAAACTGCATGGTAAAGGTTTCGGCAAAGTTTTTCATCTTATCAGCGGGAACGATGAAGCGAACAACATCCTCTGTTTGCTTATAGCCATCGGTACCCCAATTGTTCACGCCTTTATTTAAAACGATCTCCCAGTTTCCTTTGTTTGGAATAGTGTACAAAACATAGGTTCCCGTATCGAGACTTTTGCCACCCATAATAACATTGTCAGTAAATTTAATCTTGGTGCTTGCATTTGCACCCGTGCGCCAAAGCTCCCCGAGAGGAGCGAGCTCAGTAAAATTACCAAATAGTTTTCGTCCTTTAATGGCAGGGCGACTATAAGTAAGTTCTACCCGGCCCATGCCAAAATCCTGACGAATAGTTTGAGCAGGACTAGCTGCAGGCAGAGCAACCTGTGCATTTGTTACACCACTAAACAGGGTAGCTGAAGTAAAAGCAATCAATAATCTTCTTTTCATATCAGTAAAAATTTTTGCAAACCTACAGTTATAAATATTATAGTCAAAAGGTTTAAACTGTTCCCGTTAAAAGGGGATTTTGAGGCGTACTTTTTATTCTTTTTTATTCGCTGCAGGCGAGGTAACACCCAAAAAGAAGTTGTAGAAAACCCGGCTCAAAAAGCAAGAGTTGATATTCAATTAAGTCAAGCCTTACGGCTAGGTCGGGTCGCCTTTTCCTCAATTTCCACAAAGATTTGAATATTACAACTGCAAAGCAAGCAGAGCACCTCACATTGCCAGCAGCTCTAAGTACCGGTACTTATTTTATAAAAGCAATTAACGTAAAGACAGAGAAACATTTTATTGACAAACTTATTGTTCAGTAATAATAATGACGAGATCGGAACAATGATGAGGAGGGCAAATCCACTTTTTTACATTTCGCATTTTTCATTTTGCATTAATTCGTTCCTTTAAAAGCTGGGTGAAATTGCTGAAGCGTACTTCTCAAATAATCACGATCGAGGTGCGTGTAAATTTCTGTAGTGGTTATGCTTTCATGTCCTAGCATTTCCTGCACTGCTCTTAAATCTGCACCACCTTCAACTAAATGCGTGGCGAAGGAATGCCTGAAAGTATGCGGCGAAATATTCTTCTTTATGTTGGCTTTAAACGCAAGGTCTTTGATAATATAAAAGATCATGACCCTGCTTAATTGCTTGCCATGTTTATTTAAAAACAAGATGTCTTCAAATCCTTTTTGTATTGGTTGATGAACACGAATGTTTTGGCGGTAAATGTTGATGTACTTAATTGCATCGCTACCAATTGGTACGAGTCGTTCTTTATTTCCCTTTCCGATTACCCGCACAAAACCTACATCGAGGTAGAGACAGCTTAATTGTAAATTCACCACCTCGCTTACCCTTAAACCACAACTATACATAGTTTCTAAGATGGCTTTGTTCCTGCCGCCGTCTGGTTTACTTAAATCGAGTTGGTTAATTATATTTTCTATTTCTTCAAAGCTTAATGTATCTGGTAAGGCTCTCTTTAGCTTTGGTGCTTCTAATAACGCGGTGGGGTCTTTTGTTACAATGTTTTCAATTAAGCAATATTTATAAAATCCTTTAATGCCCGAAATTGTTCTTGCCTGCGATGCTGGATTTATACCAAGTTCACTTATCCATTTTATAAATTGTTGCAGGTCTTCTAATTCGAGTTGAGCAGGTGTTTTTGGTTCAGCGGTTTCCAGGTAAGAAGTAAGCTTGTCTACATCGCGTAGGTAAGCTTCAATACTGTTATCGCTGAGTGATCGCTCCAATTGTAAATATGCTTTAAATCCTTTCTTGTACGGCTCCCACATTGGTGCAAGATGAAGTAAAAAGTAAAAAGTAAATGCAAAATGAAAAATTAAAAATGCAAAACGAGTTATGTGGAATGCAGGCATTCATTTAGTAGTTCTGTTTCTGCGCAATAAAAAACAAACAGTACAAGTGAGTGACACAACGATGTTTAATTAAAGAGCAAATGCCAGGACCAATAAAGTTCTAGGTTATAGGTTTTAAGTTGTAAGTAAAATCAGTGAACGATTTTCGGTATTAGACGCACTACCTACAAATTACCACTTAAAACCTCTCACTACAGGTATACATCCTGGTTAAACCAGTACTCTATCTCGGTTGGCTTATGTAATATAGCAAGTACATCAAATTGTATCCATTTCCAGCCGGGGTTTAAGAACTGGTATTGCTCGGCGGCATCTTTCAGGTTCTTGAATTTCTGTTTGGTAATACTTTCCTCGGGGTTGCCATATTGCGTGCTTCTTCTCGTTTTTACCTCGATGAAATGAAGGGTATCGCCCTTATCCGCAATAAGGTCTACCTCCCAATGTCGGTAGCGCCAATTGGAGGCTCTAATATTGTAGCCCCTCGCTTTTAACCATTCTTCCGCGAGTTTCTCCCCGTTAATACCCGTTTGATTGTGCTCTGCCATTTTTAAATTATTTTCGACACTTTTAAAATACGACATAACTGTGGAAGGAAAAATAGCAAGACTTAAAGGTTGCGCGCAACACTACGCCTGGGGTGGATACGATTATATTCCTGACCTATTGAACATAAATAATAAAGTGCAGCTTCGTTATGCAGAATACTGGATGGGAGCACACCCGAGCGCCAGTTGCCAGGTGATGGCCGACAATGAAAATTGGGAACCATTACAAGAACTCATTGAAAAAGATCCTGTGTCTTATTTAGGTAACGAGACCTACAAAGAGTTTGGGGAATTGCCCTACCTTTTTAAAATACTGGATGTAAGGGAAATACTTTCGATACAAGTGCACCCATCTAAGGAAGAAGCTATCAAAGGCTTTGAGAGGGAAGAGGCAGAAGGAATTCCGATAACTGCACAGCACCGCAACTATAAAGACCGCAACCACAAACCTGAGATTATGGTTGCACTAAGTGAGTTTTATTTGCTACACGGATTTAAGCCAAAGGCAGCTTTTGAAGAAACCTTGCAGTCTGTTCCTGAATTCAATTTCTTATTGGACACGTGGAAGAATGAAAGCTACTACGGTGTATATAAGCAGGTGATGGAAATGGACCAGCAACAGGTTGATCAACTTCTGTTGCCTTTGGTACAAAGGGAAATTGGTAGGGGCGAAGTGGAAAAGATTGATCCTGCTTATTGGGTTCAAAAATTATATAAAGACGGGCCAGCAGTTAATAATTTAGACAAAGGCATTTTCTCTATCTACTTCTTCAACATAGTAAAAGTATTACCAGGCCAGGGCGTTTTCCAGGCAGCAGGATTGCCGCACGCCTACCTGGAGGGACAGAATGTAGAACTAATGGCGAACAGCGATAACGTGCTGCGTGGCGGACTAACACCTAAGCACATTGATGTGCCCGAGTTACTTAAGCATACTGTTTTCGAGGAGACCATTCCTAATGTTTTAGACGGTACTTCCAACGAGTACGGTGTAATTGAATACCCTGCTCCCGTGAAGGATTTTGGTATAGTTGGAATTGAATTATTAAAAGACCAGGTATTGCAGCTGCACAGCGCCTCAGCAGAAATTATAATCGTAATCGAGGGCGAAGTATTAGTTGAAGAGGCCGGAAATTTTAAAAAAGGCGACAGCTTTTTTATAAAGCCAGCAGTCGCATACCAGTTACAGGCAACAGAAAACACGCTGATGTACAAAGCTTTTGTGCCTGCCGCATCCACTTTATAACTTTATATTGTTTGCACGAAAAACATAAACCCTTTTGGGTATTTTATCACAGAAGTAAGTCACACATGAACAAACAATAATCAGTTTATCTTTTCTGCAGCTCTTTTAATGGTATTTGCAGCTCTTACAAGGTTGTTTCCGCATTATCCAACTTTACCGCGTTAGGTGCTATTGCAATTTTCGGCGGTTCAGTAGTTAAAGATAAAAAGCTCGCTTTCCTTCTTCCTTTGGGCGCATTGTTTATTTCCGATGTTTGCCTGCAGATGTTTACTTCGGTAAAAGGTTTTTATGGCACCAGACAGTTGTTCGTGTATAGTGCATTTATGTTGATCACCTTGTTAGCTACTTTTA
>JAQBNN010000275.1 GCA_028288505.1 Segetibacter sp.
TCTTCGATTTGCTCTTTCTTTCTTCGAGCTTGCTTCTTAAGATCACAATATCCTTTACGTTTCTAACGAATGAAAGAGCAACCCAATCAAGGTTTTGGTCAATAATAAAATCAAGATCAATAAGGTCTTTCTCGGTAAGTGCCGGCAAAGAAATCTTTGTATCAGGAAGGTTTATACCTTTTTTAGAAGATAAGGTTCCTCCCATAGTTACTTCAACTTTCACATCACCGTTCCGTAGAATATCAGCTACCCTTACTTCTAATTTACCATCATCAATCAAAATGATATTTCCAATTTTTACATCCCCTGCAAGGTTAGGATAGGATACATAAATCTTTTCAAGGTTACCAACGCACTTCTGGTTGGTAAAAGTGAGTATGTCTCCCGGTACTATCGGCAGGGCATTATTTTCAATTTCTCCTACACGTAGTTTTGGTCCTTGGAGGTCACCAAGGATTGAAATGTTATAAGGCTCAGTAGAATTAATGTTACGGATATGCTCAATGATTTGTGCCTTGTCTTCATGGCTGCCGTGTGAAAAGTTTAAACGAAAAACGTTAACACCTGCTCTTACCAGCTCTAATAATTTGTCGTACGTATCGCATGCAGGACCTACAGTTGCCACGATTTTTGTTCTGTGTGTTATATGATCAAGACCAGCCTGGCGGTCCATGTGTTTATGTAAATATTTCGTAATGTTCTTTGACATGACTTCTGGTTTTCGGGGGTGTTGATTTAAATAATGTTGTTAATTAATGAAAATAATTAGCTGGCAAGAATCTTAACAATTTTCATCCATTCTTTACTGATGCGTTGTTTTGCTTTTACGGCGTTATCAAGAGGAGTGTAATTCATTTTATTATTTACTATGCCTACCATTACATTATGCCGGCCTAGCATTAAACTCTCCACCGCATGGTAGCCCATACGACTGGCAATTAAACGGTCAAGGCAAGTAGGAGAGCCTCCCCGCTGAATGTGGCCTAAAATACAAACTCGTGTGTCTGTATTTGGTAATCTTTCTTTAATTATCCGCGCAATTTCGTTGGCCCCGCCAAATTCATCACCTTCAGCTACCACCACAAGGTTTACGAGTTTTTTCCGCTTTTCTTTTTCGGTAAGCGACCTTATGAGTTCTTCAATATCCGTTTTTGTTTCCGGGATGAGTATGTTCTCGGCACCAGTTGCTATACCACTGTGTAATGCAATATAGCCTGCATCGCGTCCCATTACTTCAACAATGAATAAGCGGTCATGGGCTTCCATGGTGTCGCGAATTTTATCTATTGCTTCAACAGCTGTGTTTACTGCAGTATCAAAACCTATAGTAAAGTCGCTACCGGCAATATCTTTATCAATGGTTCCTGGCAAGCCAATACAGGGAATATCAAATTCGTTGCTAAAACGTTGGGCACCTCTAAAACTCCCGTCCCCTCCAATTATCACTAAACCGTTAATGCCTCTTTTCTTTAAATTCTCATAAGCTATTGCTCTTCCTTCAGGTGTATTAAATTCTTTGCTTCTTGCTGTTTTTAAAACGGTTCCACCTCTTTGAATGATGTTAGCTACGCTTCGGCTTTCCATTTTAAAAATATCATCATCAATCATTCCACTATAGCCGCGCATTACACCAAAAACATCTAATCCGTTATAAATGCCTGTTCGAACAACCGCTCTTATTGCTGCATTCATGCCCGGGGAGTCGCCACCTGAGGTAAGCACCCCGATCTTTGTAACTTTTTTTGTCATTATATAAGTCCGAAAGTTCGTTTATAATTTATTATCAACGTCCAAAAAATTGGAAGTGTATTTTTTACACAGGCAGGCAAAAGTAAGTCGTTTGTTTTAATTGGACTTTAGCAAAAAGATGATGCCGTTCCGCAGCACCTTAAAAGCTTAGTCTTTACATCAACTATGAATATAAAAAAAATGCCTTTACGCATTCAGTTGGTAATCTTTTTCCACAGAGACGTTAATAAAGCTTTTTGGTGTCGTGCTCAATTGTGCAATCAAAAAGCCCAATATTCGAATGGCGAAAGTTGCCGTTTTGATGAGGAGGTTGTTCTCATCGAGCAACATAATGGTCTAATTGCCAGTAGAACGAAACCTGCCGAACGTGAAGTATAATATTAAGGCTATAATGTTGAAGACAGCAGCTGATATTATTAGCAAGGGCGTGAGTGGTTGGATAATTTCTTTAGTTGAAACGGTGCTTAAGGAGATGCAAGTACAAGTGAGTGACACAACAATGCTTAATAATAAACCCAATGCTGGCAACTTAAATTTTTTTTCAAAAATTTGTGTACGAAGGGTTAAAGTAGGATACCCCACGATTAAATAAGGTTACATTTAATCATAATGCTCGTGCTATGAAACAGATGTTGCTTTCTTTTGCTATTATTATTGTGTCCTCAACTTTTACTATTGCACAACAAAAAATACCGATTGAAGAGGCGGCGAACCGGATAGGTGATACGGTGACAATTTGCAGTAAAGTTTTTAGTACGCACTACAAAGACAAATCGAATGAGGCTACCTTCATTTTTTTAGGTGCACCGCAGCCTAATGCTCCTTTAATGTTGGTTATAAATGCCGATAAAAGAAAGTTTTTTGATTACAGGCCCGAGAAGGATTTACTTAATCGAGAGATCTGTGTAACCGGTCGTCTTGATCTGGTAAAAGGTAAGCCGCAAATAACTGTGTGGAAACAGGATGAGATAAAAATTCATGCTCCTAAGCCTGACTAAATATGTTTAAAATGCTGCTCAGCTTTTCTTAAAATATCTTAATTTTAAAAATGGATTTTTGTTTACCAGCAACAGAAATTCTTTCAACTTTTCTTGCGTCGCACTCTTGTACAACAGGAGCCCTACCGTGCCTAAGTCTTCCAGCACTAAATGCTTTTAGTTGTCATATGTTCTTTTCTACCTCTTTTGCGGTTATTTCATTTTTATAAAGAATGGCATTCATTCTTTCTTCAAGTTTATGATCATGCTGTTGCTTTGTAAGGTAGAATTCTTCATAAAAAGCCTTAATGATGGCTGCTATAGGAGTAGCTAAAATTGCTCCCATAATTCCAAATGCTGTTGCCATAGCCAACACTAAAAACAATATAGATGCAGGGTGAATGTTCATGGTGTTCGACCTGATCTTCGGCATTACAAAGTCGCCCATTATTTCATCCATTAATAAGAAGAATACTACCAGCCATAAGGCTGTAGTAGGACTAATGGACAGAGCTACAAGGATGGGGGGAATAGACATAAGATAAAATCCAAGCTTTGGAATTAACTGTGCAAAAAAAGCAAATGCGCCCCACACATAAGCACCAGGAACTTTTAAAATAATAAGGATGATAACTATTGCTACCGATTGAATAGCACCTCCGATAAGGTTCGATTTCATCCAACCTACCAGCATTACTGATGCTTTAGCCATCGCCCTTACAGCGTTATCTTTTTTATGGATAGAGAAGAAGGAGAGGTAGATTTCGAGTAAAGGCTTTGGTTGTAATACAATGTAAACAACCATACTTAAGAAGAGAATGAATACCAGCAAAGATCCAAGAATAGATAATGAATAGTTGCCTAGGCTTAATAAGGTATTAGGCACGGAGGGAAGCCAATTGAAAAAGCTGCTCCCCCCTTGTTCTAGTTCTGCCGTTATAGCAGGATAATCACTGAACCAACTCGAAATGTTCTTACT
>JAQBNN010000031.1 GCA_028288505.1 Segetibacter sp.
CTTTTTTGGTTTTTTTATCACCTCTTCCCATAACAAATTTTTTAATTGGCTGCAAACCTAAGCTAAAAATAGGATTTAGCGGGTGGTTAGTTAGTCAAATTTAAATTTGAACGTAGTAAAGACGCGAGGTATGAAGGGCGTTGTTGATGGCTGGATAAAAATAAGAGTAGCACTTTAGACGAAGAGCTTACGAATAGCGTGAGGTAAATACCGGAAGATGTAAGAGAATTAGCTCGAAAAGAGTGAAGCTTTTTTTGAGTATTGCTGAAGCTTAACTAGCAGTACAAGTGAGTGACACAACGATGTTGAACCGGAGCGATACTGCCTGATACCTAAACTTTACAAGAAACTTTCCTTCATCTCCTTGCAAATTCTTTCGATGGTTTTTTCGATTGGGGTGAATTGAAAGGCGGGGAGAAATTTTGTGATTTTGGTATTATTGAAATGCACCGACGCTTGTGCTGTATGAGCCGTTTCTTTTGTTAGTAACGGTTTTTTACCTGTGAATAGCGCTTTAACGGCTTCTAAACGCCAAACTACTGAAGCAATAAAAGGAGTTACGTTTTTATGTGGCGACTTCTTGCTGAAGCTTTTAGCAATGGTTGTAAAAATATGCCTGTAAGAGTAATTGCCTGCACTTAGAATAAAACGCTCTCCGCTAACGTCTAATTTCGTTAGCTGGATCATTGCGGCGACTACATCCTTTACATCTACAAATCCGCTTACCCCCTCTGTGTACCAGGGGAACTCGTTGTAGGCAGATTTAAAAATGCCTGATGATCCGCTGTTCCAATCGCCTGAGCCTAGTATGATTACAGGATTGACAATTACGGCAGGTAAACCTTCCGCGATACCACGCCATACTTCCATTTCAGCATAGTACTTGCTTTTGCCATAGTTACTATTACTGGTTTCCTGGCTCCAGTTCATGGTTTCATTTACTTCCTGGTTCTTTCTTATTCTTCCTAAAGCTGCTACCGAGCTTACGAAGCATAATTTTTTCACACCTGCATCAAGGCATGCATTTACCACATTCGCTGTTCCCTCAACATTTGTTTTGAACATTTGGCCTTTTTCGCTTTTATGGAAAGAGACGATTGCAGCGCAATGGTAGACTTCCGTAACTCCTTGCATGGCATCTTCAAGTGCCATTACATCAAGTATATCGCCTTGTACCCACTCAATATTTTGTTGGCCGGTAACTTCAGGAATAGCGGAGCGGTACAAAGCTTTAACAGGTTTGCCTTGCGTTACCAATTCGGTTATTAAGTGTGAGCCAACAAGGCCGGTACCGCCGGTTACTAAAATCATCGAGTTAGTTGAAAAGTTGAATGGTTGATAAGTTGGTCGGTTTATTTGTTGGTGTTACTATAATTATAAAACCCTTTGCCGGTTTTTCTTCCGAGCTCATTTGCTTCCACTTTTGCTTTTTGTACTGGTGAAGGAGTGAGCCTTTCTGGTCTGCCCAAAGCTTCCCAAACTATGTTGGTGACAGAATAGTTGATATCCATTCCTATCAGGTCCATTAATTTAAATGGTCCCATTTTAAAACCTGCTGTTTGCAAAACTTCGTCAACTGTATCAACGTCGGCAAGGCCTTGTTCTATTAACTTTAAAGCTTCGAGGTAATAATGCCTGGCAATACGGTTTACAATAAAGCCGGGTGCATCATTACAAATTACCGGGGTTTTACCCATCGCCTTGGTAACGCCTATCACTTGATCTACTACTGAAGAAGATGTTTGAAAGGTCTTTACCACTTCAACTAACTTCATGATTGTGGCGGGGTTAAAAAAGTGCATTCCAACAACATGAGATGGCTTGCTTGTAGCTTCTGCAATTTTTTGGATGGAAATAGAGGAAGTATTTGTGGCAAAAATTGTTTCCGGGCTATTAAGAACAGCTAGTTCCTTTATCAGATCAATCTTCGCTTGGGCTTTTTCTAATATAGCTTCAATTACCAGGTGAGCCGTGCAATCTTTTATATGCCTTGTGAAGATTATCCTGTTTAGTATAGCAACTGCTTCTTCTGATTTTAGCCGCTGCTTATACACTAGTGCCTGCAAATTCTTCGAGATAGCAGTTTTGCTTTTTGTAAGCATTTCTTCGCTAAGGTCGAACAGGATGGTTTTATAACCACTTTGTGCTGCTAGCTGTGCAATACTGCTTCCCATTGTACCTGCACCACAAACACAAATTGTTTGAACCATAGATGATAATTGCTTGCAAAAGTAATTATCTGTCATGAACTGAAAGTATTTTCTCTTGGATTAGGATGTTAAGGACAAAAGAAAAGGCCATCGACTGATGGCCTTTAAATATATTTTTATAAACAGGCTAAGCTCTTACAGCGTCCTTATTTTCAATACTGTTTTGTTGCAGATGAACAGAATGACTTGCAGCTACGGCTACTGGCTTTAGTTTAATAATACCTATAAAGTTCATAACCTTCATAACCTGGAAAGTTGGATCTAATTCGTACCACTTTCTGGCAAAATTTGGATTGGTGCCAGCAGCGTGGTGGTTGTTTTGAAATAATTCGCCTAGTAAGAAAATACCAAACGGTTCGGTGTTTTTGCTATGATCACCATTTGAGAAGTTGCTATAGCCTAACTTATGACCAAACCAGTTAACAATAGCACCTTGTACTGGTCCCATTAAAAAGTGGATAGGTAGTAAAAGGTACCACCAGAATGATGGAGCAAAGGCAACGTAAAATGCAATGTATCCCAAGCCAAATAATACACGGGTAATATTGTTATAACCAATCCTGTCTAGTTTGTGCCATACAGGTAGGTAGTCTTTGGTAAATCTTTGATCAGGCAACATAGTACCGTCAAGAAATGCCTGGTAAATCTTAGCAGTATGACGCATCATTTGCCACACATCCTTAAAAAAGTGTGGTGAATGCGGATCTTGCTCGGTATCGCTAAACTCGTGGTGCATGCGGTGCATAACTGCGTATGCCCTCGGCACTAAAAAAGAAGATCCCTGGAAGAACCAGGTTAAAAAATAAAATATTCTTTCCCACTTTCTGCTGGTAGTATACATCTGGTGAGATGCGTAACGATGCAAGAAAAAGGTGTGGAAAAACAAGGATAAAAACCAATGACTGAAGAAGAAGATTAAAATAGCTAACATTAGAATAATTAAATAAGGTGCGAAATTAGGTGTATTAAGTTTAGGAGATGTCCTGCACTTACAGGTTTATTGTTAAATCGTTTACTGTACATTCAAACCCGGTGCCAAAACGCAAAATGATTTGTTATTGTATGGAAACGAAGCATAAAGGAAAATTGTACAAGAGTGCGACGCAACGGTGCTTAATAGTATTACAAATGCCGGTTACAAAAGTTTACACAGCACCCGTAAACTGCTTCAAAAACCTCACATCGTTTTGCGAGTACAACCTTAGGTCGTTTACCCGGTACTTTAACTGGCAAATTCGTTCTACCCCCATGCCAAAAGCAAAGCCTGTGTATTTATTTGAGTCAATACTAAAGTTGTCAAGCATTTTTGGATGCACCATTCCACAGCCCAGGATTTCAACCCAGCCGGTGTGTTTACAAAGGCTACAGCCTTTTCCGCCACAGACCGTACAGCTAATATCCATTTCGGCACTAGGCTCGGTAAAAGGAAAATAACTTGGGCGAAAACGCACCTTTACATCCTTACCGAACATTTCCTGCACGAAAAAGTAAAGCGTTTGTTTAAGATCGGCAAAGCTCACATTATCGTCTACATACAAGCCTTCAACCTGGTGGAAAAAGCAGTGGGCACGTGCACTAATAGTTTCGTTGCGGTACACGCGGCCGGGACAGATTATACGAATAGGTGGTTTTTGCGTTTCCATTACCCTTGCCTGCACGCTGCTGGTGTGCGTACGAAGCAGGTAATCAGGCTTTTGATTTAGGTAAAACGTATCCTGCATATCCCGGGCCGGGTGGTTCTCGGGAAGATTTAAAGCGGTAAAGTTGTGCCAGTCGTCCTCGATCTCCGGTCCTTCAGCAACGGCAAAACCAAGACGCTTGAAAATAGAAACGATCTGGTTGCGAACGATGCTTAATGGATGGCGGGTACCAACAGTAACGGGGTCAGCAGGAAGCGACCAATCGTAATTTGCCGCACTTTCCTGCTCGCTATTGCTTGTGTTGTTTT
>JAQBNN010000057.1 GCA_028288505.1 Segetibacter sp.
GATCTAAAAAAAGAGCTAGTCGAATATTTATATTACTATAATAATGAACGACCACATCAAGGCATTAGTGGCAAAAAGCCAATAGAAATGATTGAGAAAAAAAATTGAGGGAGATGTGCAGGCTGCAAAGCCGAAATAAGAAACCATTACCGAATTAGTTGACATCTACAGTTGTGTCACTCACTTATACAGTTGTTTCCTTATGCTGCAATGCGGAACTCTCGTTTTTTTGACAAAGGATGAATTTAAAAATTGCCTGAAGACGGCTTAGCTTGCTATTTTAGGGTATGGTTTTGTTGTGTTAGCGTTCAGTAAAGCACTAAAAGTACAATTGAGTGACACAACAATGTTGAACAAAGGTTCACAAGCTGGTCCAAAATAAAAACTCTTTATGCTTATAAGAATCCATCCCGATAATCCGCAGGAACGAAATATAAAAACGGTAGTTGAAACCCTCGCAAAAGGAGGAATCATAATTTATCCTACTGACACGATTTACGGTTTAGGCTGCGACATAACACAGTACAAAGCGATCGAAAGAATTTGCAGGATTAAGCAGATCGACCCGCTAAAAGCGCAACTAAGTTTTGTATGTAGCGACCTTAGTGACCTTAGTAAATACACCAAGCCCATCTCTACTCCTTTATACCGTATGTTGAAAGATAAACTTCCGGGGCCGTACACTTTTATACTACCAGCCAGTAAGGCAGTGCCTAAAATTTTGCAGAGTAAGAAAAATACCATCGGCCTCCGTATTCCCGACAACCTAATATCAAGAACCATCATTGAAAAGTTAGGACGTCCGATACTGAGTGCCTCATTGCCAGGAGAGATGGTGGAAGAATATACCGACCCTGAGTTGATGTATGAGAACTTCAGCAAATTGGTTGATTTGGTAGTTGATGGCGGCCCCGGCGGCATGGTTCCTAGTACTGTTATTGATTGTACCGAGGAGCCTTACCAATTGATACGGCAAGGGCTCGGTGAGTGGGAAGAAGTGGCGGAGGATTAGGGCCAACAAACGGCTAGCGTAAAGGCGAGACTTGCTTTACGCTTATATTTGCACCCTTATATTATGGAGAAGACAAACTTTATCGATTATATCCGGATTTTTTGCCGGAGTGGACATGGCGGTGCAGGAAGCAAGCATTTTATGCGTAACAAGTTAACAGCCATGGGTGGTCCTGATGGTGGCGACGGGGGAAGAGGCGGACATATTATCCTACGCGGAAACGAACAACTCTGGACATTACTACACCTGCGTTACTATAAAAATGTACTGGCTGAAGACGGTGAAAACGGAAATAAGAATAATATGACCGGCCGCGAAGGCAAGGACATTATTATAGAAGTTCCTCTTGGTACGATTGCGAAAGACGAAGAGACAGGGAAGGTTCAGGCGGAAATTTTGGAGCACGGCCAGGAGGTAATTTTAATGAAGGGCGGCCGCGGTGGACTCGGAAATCAGCACTTTGCTACGCCCACAAACCAGGCACCCGAACACTCACAACCAGGTGAACCAGGCGTTGAAGGATGGAAATTGGTTGAGCTTAAGGTATTAGCAGATGTAGGTCTTGTAGGCTTTCCTAATGCCGGTAAATCAACTTTGTTATCAGTAATTACAGCCGCAAAGCCGAAGATTGCTAACTACGCATTTACAACTCTTACCCCACAACTAGGCATGGTTGAATACCGCGACGGCAAAAGCTTTTGTATTGCTGATCTTCCAGGTATTATTGAAGGTGCGGCTGAAGGTAAAGGACTAGGGCATCGTTTCCTTCGCCACATTGAGCGTAACTCTTGTTTACTTTTTCTTATTCCTGCCGATAGCGACAACCATAAAAAAGAATTCGAAATTCTACTGAACGAACTAAAGGAATACAACCCTGAACTTTTGCAGAAGGATTTTGTGATCGCCATAAGCAAAAGTGATATGCTCGATGATGAACTGAAGGAAGCAATTGCGTCAGAGCTTCCTGCCGATATTCCTCATTTGTTTATCTCATCCGTTGCTCAGCAAGGCCTGCAGGAGTTGAAAGATACGCTTTGGAGCATTTTGAATAAACCGGTAAACAAGCAGTAAACCTTTAAAGCTTTTCCACTTTTTGTTTTGCCTGCTTTCGGGCAGCTTTTTTTTCCTCTTGCCCGCAAGACGACAAAAGAAGGAAAAACATAATCTATACAAGGAGGTGTTTTTGCACACTACTTTTTTAGTATACAGTCAAAAGTTATGGTTCCATTTTATACCAGCCGAGGTGTTACATAGCATCATCGTTGCGTCGCAATCACTTTATCATTCATGCTATAATCGGCCTTTCCCGCGTCCTGCTATTATGCACAATTAATTTCGTTCCTTGATTATCCAAAAGTACTTTTACTAGAAAACAACATATTGCATAGAAAAACAATAAATGCTATTCGTAAAAATTTTATTAAAGATTTCAACTCCGGCACGGTTATTTGTTGATTTGAACAGAGTTTAGACATCATTTGTTGGTAACATTAACTTAATATAGAAGTATTAATTTTTAGTTTACTTTCATTCATCAACAGTTCTGGATCGTTCTTTCGATTGCTTGCTCCCGCGATTGTTTGCAAACACGATTTGCTTGTTAAGGTTGCTTCCATGCATATTTTTTCTTTAACAATTAAAATCGTAAAACATGAAAAGGCAATCTTTATCAGTAATTGCAAAACAATTTGTAGTAACCACAGCAGCAGCGTTTATTTTGATTATTGGAAGTTCGCACAGCTCTAAAGCAGCAGGCGCAACGGATAAAAAAGAAGTAGTTGACAGGCCCGTTAAAATTTCTTACCTAGGGTTAAAGGATAACAGGGTAATGTTTGATGTAGAATTTGCCAATAAAGACGGCCAAAAATTCTTCCTCGATATTTTAAATGAAAGCAATGAGGTGTTGTATACCAAAAGATACAGCGAGGCAGCCTTTAGCAAAAAAATATCCTTTGACAAGACTTCGGAGGAAACCGTAGTAACAATTTCGGTCCGGTGGGGGAAGAAGGAATATAGTGAAACGTTTAAGATAAAACCCGAATCGAACTATGTAACAGACCTTTTGGTAACAAGGCTGTAACTGTAAGTTTATAATAATAATGGTTATACAAATTGATCCGCTGTGTTGCTGCACAGCGGATATTTTTTTATATTCTTACAGCGGTACCGGTTGCAATAACCATTAGCATACTGCCTCCTGTTCCTACAGTTTCAAAGTCAAGGTCTATTCCAATAATGGCGTTAGCGCCCAGGCTTTGTGCTTTTTGTACAAGTTCGGCCATTGCATTAGTTCGTGCCTCATCAATTACTCTTTCGTAAGTACCGCTTCGGCCACCAACAATATCTCTAATGCCTGCAAAAAGGTCTTTAAAAAGATTAGCGCCTATTATAGTCTCGCTGCTTACAATGCCAAGGTATTGTTGCACCGGCCTTCCTTCAATAATATTTGTTGTGGTTGTTATCATGCTTTTCTTTTTAGCTTTTCAAGGTATAGATAGTTTTTTATTTAAAAAGGAGTGCTAGTAACTATTGTCTATTTGTGCTTATCCTGCTACAGAATAATTAGGCAACACCCCCATGAAGGCGATGCCATGAAAACAAACAGTACAAGTGAGTGACACAACAAAAGACGATATAAAAAACTAAAGATGGCTCCCAAAAATATTTTCCATTATTACGAGTTTGAAAACTAAGAGGGTACTTATTAAACTTTAAATATTACTGATCTGGGACTAGTTGTAATTCTACTTGTTCTCATTTTCATTTTTACCATAGCACCATTATTGCATAGGTTTGCGCACATAAAATAATTTTAATAATGAGAAGAATTATTGTATCGATTGCATTGCTCCTATCGGTGCTGCAAACCCATGCTGACGAGGGTATGTGGCTGCCACTTTTACTTGGCCAACAAGTTTACAATAACATGGTGAAACGGGGACTGAAACTTAAACCCGAACAATTGTACAGCGCGAATAAATCGAGCCTGAAAGATGCCATTATAATTTTTGGCAATGGTTGTACAGGTGAAATTGTTAGCAGCCAGGGATTGGTTTTTACCAACCACCATTGCGGCTACGGTCAAATTGCCGCTGCCAGTACCGTTGAGGCGAACTACCTGAGAGATGGTTTTTGGGCCGCTAATAAAACCGCTGAAATTCCATCAAGGAATCTAACAGTACGTTTCTTAAATCGTATTGAGGATGTAACGAAAAAAGTACTAGATAGCCTTGGTGGATTAACCGGCGCTTCTCGTACAGCCCAGCTGGAAAGCATACAGGCGAATATGGTAAGAGCCTCCACTAATGGCAGTGAGTTTAAGAGCGCAGTTGTTGCAAGCATGTTTAAAGGCAACCAATATTTCTTATTCGTTTACGACATTTATAAAGATGTAAGGTTAGTAGGTACACCGCCCGAAAGCATTGGCAAGTTTGGTGGCGATACAGACAATTGGGAATGGCCACGTCATACCGGCGACTTTAGTGTGTTCAGGGTTTATATGGGCCCGGATGGTAAGCCTGCAAACTATAGCGCTACAAATGTTCCATACAAGCCTAAGCATTATTTACCCATATCAATTAAAGGAATTAAAGATGGCGACTATGCTATGACTTACGGTTACCCCGGAGGTACCAACAGGTACGAAACAAGTTATGGTATTAAGCTAGCTACTGATATCAATAATCCTTCGTTGGTAAAGTTGCGCGACATGCGTTTGAAGTTTATGAGTGAAGAGATGAAAAAATCTCCCGCTACTAAATTGCAACTCGCAAGCAGCTTTGCATCCATTGCCAACTACTGGAAGTTTTATGAAGGTGAAACAAAACAATTGCTTAAATATGATGTGTACGGGCAGAAGCAAAAGAGTGAGACTGACTTTATAAAGTGGGCAGCTAATAAACCTGAGTTTGCTAACCTCTTTTCTCAATACCAGAAGAATTATGAAGTGTGGAGACCGTATGCACAACATCGTGTGTATATAGAAGAAGGCATAAAAGGTTCCCCCTTGCTGAAGTTCGCTAACACAAGCTGGATTGACAACCTTGAAAAAACGCTGGCGAAAAAAGGTGTTACAAAAGATGAAATAAATAAAGCTGTTGAGACTGCGTCGAATGCGCGTCAATCTTTTATTGCTGAAGAAAATATTGGCAGCGACTTAAATATTATTGCTGGCGTATTAAGAATGTTTTATGAAGACGTTGATAAGAGCCAGCAGCCAACTGCTTTCTATAATGAATTGTTTAGCACCTATGGAAACACCCCTGACGCGTACTTTAAGTACAGCCAGTTTGTAATTGGCAATACGATGGCTTTTAGCGAAGAAAAGTGG
>JAQBNN010000073.1 GCA_028288505.1 Segetibacter sp.
AAGGAGCTGTTTCAATACTACGACGAGAATGGGGAAAGGCGGGATGTGAGCTCTGGAATGGTTAATGATTATATTAAAGAGATCAGTGGCGGAGATTTTACAGCCAAGGACTTTAGAACGTGGTCTGGAACAGTACAAGCTTTGTTAGCATTTAAGGAACTTGGATTTAGCGAAACACAGACAGGGACAAAAAAGAATATAGTAGCAGCATTGGACCTGGTGTCTGACCTGCTTGGCAACACAAGAACAGTTTGTAAAAAGTATTATGTACATCCTTTGATTCTTTCGCTATACGAAACACAAACACTGGACAAATACTTGAAACAACTGGATGACTTACAGGTAGACGATAATAAGAGCGATCTGACAAAGGAAGAAAAATTATTAATGAACATTTTAAAAAACCACTAAACCCAATTATGGAAGTATTTGACTATCGTGTAGAAAATAAAGGTGCCGCAGTAGGACCTAAAACACAAGGTGGAGAACATGCATTTACTTATCTGGTTGCAGATGATAAAGCTTTTCATTGCTATTGCGATGAGCATGAAAATTGGATAAACCACAGGGATAACGGAAAAAGCATCCAGGTTGACCAGGATGTAATTAATAAACTCAGGCTGGCCAGTCAATTTAGCGCCTAACATCAGTATTAACGCATTGGTGCCAGGGTTAGTTTTATATGGTTTATGCTTGATTAATAGCCATTCTTCTGAATGGCTATTTTCATACCAACGGGGAGGACTAATATCTCTTATAGCCTAAGAAAGGATGTAATGTAGAATCGTGAGGGATGTTTGTTCTGACAAGAGAAAGGATCTTCGCTGCTTTACTGTTCGGATCTTTCCTTTCAATTTTATCTAACTGCGTATGAACAATATTTTGGGTTAAGCGATTTAGAGAATCTTCGCGTAAGATTTTCTGGAATAAATTAGTGGCGTACCCAAGCACCATCCCAACAGCAGTGTTTACAACTGTTCTCTGTATTTCAGGTGTTTCAGCCAGGCGGCTGTACGTATTCTTAATAACATTCTTGAATTGCAGGTTTTCTTTTACCTGGCTAAATTCAGCTTTTATTTCCTGTTTTTTTACATCGGCACGAGCATTCAGTTCGGCCATAGCTTGCTTAAGATCCGCGGCATTCTCTAACTTTCGCATAGAATAATTTTACAGGAACTTTTTGATCATTTTATTTATTATGGGTGCCTTCACCCACTTCTCGCGACCTTTAAAAATAACAAGTCCGGCAATAGCATATACGACTGCTAATATTAGAAATCCAGCCCAGGATCTTCCTACCAAATCTCCAATCAACAAGCTTAATCCTATGTTGAACAGTATAAAAAAGAGGAATAAAAAAATAAACAACGCCGCTCCTGCAACTACAGAAGAAGCTATGCTGGCAGTTTTATCCACCATTTTTATTTTGAAATATTCTATCCTATTGTCAACATATTCTTTTGACTTATCAAAAATGGACTCTATAATGGTAAAGGTAGGTTGCTGGTTCATTAGCTATCTTTTAATCGCCGGACTCGTTATAGAAATATTTCCATTATGAAGAATATGTGTTACCCATAGTTGTAGAACCACCTGTGCCGCCAGTAGTTGTACCGCCAGATGCAGCTCCACCACCTGATTTTAAATTGCTTGCTAAATCACTTGCTTTGCTTTTTGCCTGGTCTACAAGGTCAGATGCACCTTCTTTCGCATTTTCATATTTGTCTGCAATTCCATCAACTAAATCAGAAAATTTCTGCTTAAGATTTGTAGCAAGGTCACGGCTACCTTCTCCTAATTTTCTTCTTGTTTCAGTACCTGTTTCAGGAGCAAATAATACTCCTATAATAGCTCCGGTGGCCGCTCCAGCTAACACACCTAATAAAATTTTTGATCCTGCGTTCATAATAAATGGTTTTAATGGTAAATAATTGTATGAATTGTATTCAAGGGGGAGACTTAAAAAAACAATGCCAACTAAAAGAAATATGCAATAAATATTGATAGTAAATAAGCGTATAAGATCGGTCATACACTGTGGAAATTTTTTCTCATGGATTTACATTTAAAGCATTGAAACAAAACGGTTAACGAACAAAAAAATATAAGTGGCACGATTTTCAACCTACTTAATTGTCCTTTAAAAAAACCATCGTGATCTATAATATTATACGCACTTATTCTATTGCTTTTACCTTACTAATTGGTAGCCTTACTATTTTTTTCTCATGCTCCGAAGTTGCCGATAAATCAGTTGAGGCAACTGTTGCCATTGCAGTTACTCCACTGGACAAAGAACTATTTACAGAAACCTTTCTTAATAACCTCTTTGCAATTAGGTTAAGTGAAGAAGCTATTACACGTAGTTCGCTTCTGGAGACGAGGCAAGTAGCCGAAACTATATTAAAAGACCATGCTACTATAAATAATGAATTGGTAACATTTGGTGGCAAAAGAAAAATTGACCAGCCATTAGATATTACATCGGCGCATCTTAAAATGTGGCAAGTTTTAATAAGAGAAAAGGGTGTAAACTTTGACAGGAAGTTTTTAGATATGATGACAGATGTTCACGAAAAAACAGTAAAGCTTTTTAAAACTATTAGCAACCAAGCGTCTGATGAAGAGCTTAAAAAAATAGCTGCTACCTCAATAGGAACTGCTGGCCAACATATAAATCTTGCTGCCGAAGCTAAAGTTGCTATTGATGCAAGACGATCAAGAGACACACTAATTACAAACGTGGCAGATAGCCCTCAATATTAAAAACGCGCTTTTGAATTACACATCAATACTGGGACTAGTCGCTGGCATATTTACCTCCAGCTCGTTGCTGCCTCAATTAATAAAGATCCTAAAAGAAAAAAAAGTAGAAGACCTTAGCCAGGGCATGTTTGTCTGCTTATTGATTGGCATTTCTTTGTGGGTGGTTTATGGCGTGTTAAGAGATGATCTTCCAATCATAATCACGAATAGCTTTTCATTACTACTCAACATTACTATTTTAATACTTCGTTTCAAGTATAAGAGGGATGACTGACTTCTCAATAAATTGTGCAGCGGGCTTCTTTTCATAAGATCATTGTTAGCCCAACTGGCAAAAAATAATTAACATCGTTGCGTCGCACTCTTGTACAGTTAATTCTTTATTCAACCTTGCTCTGCTAGAGATACGCCTCTTAATATATTGTAAGGAAATAATAACGCTAAGCACATAGTTCCTTTATTATCTAAATGTTGAAGAGTGCGACGCAAGGGTGTTGAAGAGTGTACAAGTGACGGTAACCAAAAACCTTTGGAAACATTTGTAGTGTTCCCTAATAAGGAACAGCGCGTTAGTAATGTGGCACTAGTTTTTATATATGTGTAATTGCCATACTCGTTTAATATTTTGAGGTTACACTTAACAAATAGAACTAATAAAAAAAGAAAGATGAAGAAGAATATATTACCATTTGCGCTTCTTGCAGTATTAGCAATGACTATGCAATCGTGCGAAGCTATCGGAGATATTTTGGAAGTTGGAGTGTGGTTAGGAATTATTTTAGTTGTTGTAGTAATTGCCCTCGTTCTTTGGCTGATCCGTAAAATTCGCCGCTAATCTTCCTTCAAAGGTTTACGATTTGGAAGAACGAACTTTAGCCTTCGATCAAATTCGGTGTTTCTTCGCATTTAAAGTGCTGAGGAATAATTTCTACAACGCCTTGCTACTGAAAAAATTATCATTGCAGGTTTATCGGTGATATGCCTTTATTTACCGATAACCTGCAATAGAGGTGTCTTGCCATTACTGGTGTACATTTTGCCATATTTGTTTCTATTATATATTAATGCTGAATGATTTACCTGATGGATTATGCAACCAAGTAAAAAGCCTACTCATAAAAGATCTCTACTAGCTAAAATTGGCCGTGGAATAGCAATATTTTTTCTCTCTATAATTTTACTGCTTGTGCTTGTATTAATTCTAATACAAACTGCACCAGTCCAGAATTTTGCCCGCAAAAAAATAGTTGTTTTCCTTGAAAAGAAACTCGATACGAAAGTTGAAATCAAAAGACTTGATATTGACTTTCCGAAAATGCTTGTGTTAGAAGGCGTGTACATTGAGGACAGAACGAAAGATACCTTAATAGCAGGCAATCAACTAAAAGTTGACATTGATATGTATAAGCTTATTAAAAGCGAAATACAAATTAACGAGATCAATCTTAATGGGATTACTGCAAAAATTAAAAGACAGCTACCCGACACTGCTTTTAACTTCCAGTTTATAATTGATGCATTCGCAACAGCGCCTAATCCTAATGCACCAAAGGATACCTCTGCCCTCAAAATGGCTATTGAAAAGATTATTGTAGACAAGACTCACTTTGTTTACAATGATATTGTAACAGGGAACGACGTTGATCTTTACTTTAATCACTTCGATACCAACATCGATACTTTTGATCCTACCAATTTAAAGTTTGATGTTCCTAATATTAATCTTGACGGGCTAAGGGGACATTTTAAACAGATAAAGCCGATAAAGGTCACAGCAGTTGTAGCTAATCCAAATACGGCTGTGGCGAATGAAAAACCGCAGTTCTTAAAGTTTACAAATAAAGAGGTTAACATAAAGGACATTGACGTAAGTTATGGTAATGAGGTAGCGGCAATGTCGGGTCGTTTTATGATTGGTGACATGGTTGTTCACCCTGAAACATTTGATCTTGAGAAATCACTTATTTCTTTAAACGAAGTAACTGTAAACAGGTTTGGCGGTAATATAAGAATGGGCAAAACTGGCGGTGAAGATGTTGTTCAGTTAACCAATGAGAATAAACAGCAGGTGTCGACTGCTGCAATGCCTTGGATTTTCAAAGTGAAGACACTTCGCTTTAATGAGAACAACTTTAAAATGGATGACGATACCAAACCTGTTTTAAGAAGAGGCATGGATTATTCTCACCTTGACATTAAGGACCTCACTCTGCATGCCGACAATTTCCTTTTTAGTAATGATAGCATTGCTGCCAATATTGTGAAAGGAACAATGAGCGAGAAAAGTGGCTTTAACCTAAAAAGGTTTGAGACTAATTTTGTTTATACAGCTAAAGGTGCTGCACTCCGCGATCTTATAGTTGAAACGCCAGGCACCTTACTTAGAAGAACAGCAATACTTCGCTATCCATCGTTTGAAAGTTTACAGAAGAATATCGGCCTGCTTGAAATGAACCTGGACATTGACAATAGTTATGTACAGGTAAAAGATATACTAACTTTTGCGCCGCAGCTTGCGGCACAACCGGCTTTTAGAAATCCGAATACCGTTCTGAGAATAAATAGCCAGGTGACAGGAAGTGTTTCCAGGCTTAGAATAGACCAATTACAATTCAGCGGCTTACAACAAACCAGGTTAGATTTAAGCGGAACAATAACAGGACTTCCAAATCCTAACAACCTATACGCCGATTTGAACATTAGAAATATTCAAACGACAAGAGCAGATATTTTATCATTTGCGCCTCCTAAAAGCATCCCTCCTAATATTACCTTACCTAATGCTTTAGCACTGAACGGAATTATTAGAGGTGGCACTCAAAAAGCTTACGCTGATTTAAACCTCAGGACTTCATTAGGTTCAGCAAAGGTGACAGGTAACATTGCAAACGCCACTAACCCCGCTTCTGCACGCTACCATGCCCGGATTGTTGCTTCTAATCTCGATCTGGGCACTATTATGCAACAGCCAAAGAACTTTGGTAGGGTTTCAGCAAACATAACAGCATCTGGAATAGGATTTGATCCTGAAAAAGCAAAGGCAAAAGTGAGCGGAGTTATAAACTCTGCCCAGTTGATGCAGTATAACTATCGCAATCTTCGTTTCGATGCTACCATGGCTAACCAACGTTTTACTGCCAATGCAGCCATGAAAGACCCGAACCTCCATTTTGCACTAAATGCAAAAGGTGATATAAGCGGAGATCTTCCAGGCTTTTCAATTGACGCTACTATTGATAGTATAAAAACGCTACCTCTTAAACTTACGCCTGATGCGATTGTTTACCGTGGTCAAATAAAAGCAGACTTTCCTGAGTTAAATCTTGATGCGTTGAACGGTGAGGCCTTCCTTACCCACTCTCTGCTGGTAATGAATGGGCAACGTATTCAAATGGATTCTGTAAGCCTGCTTGCCCGCACCGAAAACAACCAGCAGTTTATTGGATTAAAAACTGATTTTATTTCTGCGGAGCTGAACGGACAGTACAAGCTGCAGCAATTAGGAACAATCATGACGGAAGCTATTCGTCCTTATTATTCAATAGGACCTGCCACAAAGCCTGCTTATGTAGATCCCTACAACTTTACTGTAAATGCTTTCGTGATAGATCACCCGGCTCTTAAAGCCCTGGTTCCCGAATTAAAGCAGATGTCCGACGTTTCCCTCACCGGAAATTTTTCGAATGTAGACGGCTTTAATGCGACTTTAAAGGCGCCTTTAATTGTTTATGGCACAAACACCATTAACAACCTGAATATGACAGCTACTGCAGGAGAAACAGCTTTAAATGTTGTTACAACACTTGATGGAGTAACCGCAGGTACCAGTCTCAATTTGTATAATACAAGTCTTGTTGCCAACATAGCTAATAACCAGGTAAACTTTGGACTATCTATTAAAGACCAGGCAGCTAAAAATAAATATGTACTTGGAGGAAACTTTGCCCAATTACCAGGTGAGAATTTCAGCCTTTCACTTCGCCCTGACAGTCTTTTATTAAACTACGATCCCTGGACGATAAGTGGTGATAACATTATCAGGTTTGGAAGTACTGTTGTTAATGCAAAGAATTTTGCCCTTAGCAGGAACAACCAGACCTTAAGAATTAATAGTGTAAATGAAACTAATAATAGTCCACTTGAAGTTTCATTCAACAATTTTAAGCTGGCGACTCTAACAGGGTTTGTTCAGTCTGATTCCTTAATTGTGGATGGCACACTAAACGGCAATGTTGTTTTAAATGATGTGCTAACCCAACCAAACTTTGTTACAGATCTCACCATTAATAACCTTGCAATGAACAAGGATACGATTGGTGATGTAAATGCCAAAGTAAACAATACTACCGCTAATGTATTTGCTACCAACGTTACTATCACGGGCCGGGGCAACGATGTCGCACTAACAGGTAACTACTACTTAAAGCCCCAGAATAATAGCAATATGGATCTCAACCTTGCTATTAGAAGCTTGCAGTTAAACACTATTGAGGGAGCAACTATGGGTAGTATCAGGGATGCAAAAGGATACCTGAGTGGTAATGTAAAAATTGGGGGAACCGCTGCTTCTCCTGACATAGATGGACGCGTTAACTTTAATGAGACCAGTGTAATCGTTTCGATGCTCAACAGCCAGTTTAAAATAGACGATGAAGCGATTGTTGCAATAGATAACAAAGGTTTCCGCTTTGATACTTTTACCATTAGAGATTCAGCAGATAACAGGGTAGTAATTAATGGCGCCGCCAATACAACCAACTTTATAAATTACGATTTCGATCTTGGTATAAGAGCACGAAACTTTAGAGCACTAAACAGCACTAAAAAAGACAACCCATTGTATTATGGCCAGCTTTACTTTAGTACCGACATGAAAATTACGGGAACTGAAGTCTCTCCTGTTGTAGATGGCCGCATAAAAATAAACGAAGACACAAAACTTACGATCGTACTTCCACAAACACAACCAGGAGTCGAGGAAAGAGCAGGAATAGTGGAATTCGTTGATAAAGATGCACCAGAAAATGACTCTTTGTTTCTCGCAGGATATGACAGCCTGAATCAGTCCACTATAATGGGAATGGACATCTCTGCCAATATAGAGTTGGACAGAAAAGCAGAACTAAGCTTAGTGATTGATGAAGCGAGTGGTGACCTTGTGAAGATGAAAGGGGAGGCTATATTAAGTGGAGGGATCGATAAGAGTGGCAAGGTTACACTTACAGGCTCTTATGAATTAGATGAAGGGTCTTACGAACTTTCCTTCAACTTCTTACGCCGCAGGTTCGATATCCAAAAGGGAAGTAAGATTACATGGTCTGGCGAACCTACAGATGCCACTCTTGACGTGACTGCAGTCTACGTGGCTAACACCACTGCTATTGAGCTCGTGCAAGATCAGGTCTCAGGAGCATCAACAGATCTTCGCTACCGGCAAAAGTTGCCTTTTGAAGTTCACCTGAATATGGATGGAGAGTTATTAAAACCTGTTCTCACATTTGACATTATCCTTCCGGAAGAGAGCACTGTTCGACTAGATAACACGATATCTACTTTAGTAGAAAACAGGCTTGCTCAATTGAAATCCGAACCTTCAGAACTTAACAAACAGGTATTTGCTTTGTTGCTGTTAAACAGGTTTGTTTCTGAAGATCCATTTGCAAGTGCTGGCGGCGGTTTTAATGCCGGTTCGCTGGCCAGGCAGAGTGTTAGTAAAATACTATCCGATCAATTAAATAACCTCGCCGGTGATCTTATCGCAGGGGTCGACATAAACTTTGATCTTGTTTCTTCCGAGGATTATACTTCAGGAAGCTTACAAAACCGTACTGATCTTAACGTCGGCCTTTCAAAGCGTTTATTAAATGACAGGCTTACGGTAACGGTAGGTACCCAGTTTGAATTGGAAGGTGCACAACAAACAAATCAATCAGGCGCTACCAGTACCTCTCCAAACATCAACCTTGCGTACAACCTAACACGCGATGGCAGGTATCTCATTAGGGCGTACCGCAAAAACGAATACGAGGGGGTAATTGAAGGATATGTAATAGAAACAGGAGTTGGCTTTGTAGTGAACGTTGATTACAATAAATTCCAGGAGATCTTCCAAAGAAGAAAAGGCAGACAAGCCAATGCAGCCAACAGGGAAAGAAGACAAAAAGATGAAAGCAAACCTGCACCGGAGAAGCCTGCTAATGCTCCTTTAAAATCTCCTGCAACCACCGCTAATAAAGAAAATCCAGCGATAGACAAAGTTCGAAATGATGAAGATGAATATTAATTCCAGAACTTCTTACTCAAAAGCAATTTTTACCGGCATTATAATAACAATGCTTAGTGCCTGTAATACTACTAAGAACATTCCTGATAATGATGCTTTATACACCGGTGCGAGTGTGAAGATTACCGACACTGACGTACCTGCAAAACAGAAGAAAGCTATTACTTCTAGTTTACACGGTCTCGTAAGGCCTAAGCCCAACACTAAAGTTTTAGGAATGCCGATAAAACTGTGGATCTATAATATGGGCAGTGAGAAAGGGATTGGGAAATGGTTACGAGGAAAATTTGGCGAGCCTCCTGTTTTAGTTAGTTCAGTTAATGTTACCAGGAACGTTGAAGTGCTCGATAATCACCTGGAAAACCGCGGTTTCTTCCACGTAAAAGTTTCAGGTGACACTACGATAAAAGGTAAAAAAGGATCTGCTGCCTACCAGGTTGCGACTGGTCCGGAATACAAAATAAGTAACATCACTTTTCCGGATGATAGTAGCGAACTGTCAAACGCTATCCAGGAAACGGCAGCAAAAACTTTACTTAAAAAAGGAGAACCTTTTAACCTTGATCTAATAAAAGGTGAAAGAGTAAGAATTGATGTAGAGTTGAAAGAAAAGGGCTTCTACTACTTCAATGCCGATTACCTAGTAATCCAAACTGACAGTACTATTGGAAATAACCTGGTTAATATGTTCTTAGAGGTTAAACCAATAACACCTCCCGAGGCGAGGAGAACATATCGAATTAACGATGTAGTAATTTACTCCAACTACAATTTAAATTCTTCCCGGGCCGACACGAGCATGGCAAGTGCTGTATATTACAAGGGCTATTACGTTATCGATTCGGCAAAGCAGTTCAAGCCTAAAGTTTTCGAGCAAACCATGCAGTTTCAATCAGGCGACTTGTATAGCCGTAAAGATCATAATACTACTTTAAGCCGCCTTATAAACCTGAACGTTTATAAGTTTGTAAAGAACCGATTTGAAACGGTTAACGATAGTAACCAACTTAAGCTAAACACGTTCTACTACCTTACTCCTCTCCCAAAAAAATCATTAAGGGCCGAGTTTACAGGTACCAATAAATCTAATAATTTAACAGGGTCACAGGTAACATTAGGGTGGCGGAATAGGAACACATTCAGGGGTGCAGAGCAGCTTTACATGAATGTTTTTGGAGGGTCGGAAATTGCAGTAAGCAGCAGCTTTGGCCGGTACAATACTTTCCGAGTTGGTGGAGAAGCCACTCTTAGTATTCCCCGCTTTGTCATTCCCTTTTTAGATGTTAGAAATCCGGGACAGTTTGTGCCTAAAACTAACTTGCAGGTGGGCTACGAATTATTGAACCGTTCAAAACTTTACACCCTTACAAGCATTCGTGGTAACTATGGTTATTCATGGAAAAAAGATCTTAGGACTGAACACCAGCTTAACCCTGTTTCCATAAATTATGTACAGCCTTTAAATGTTACCCCGCTTTATCAAAAAGAGATGGCCGCTAATCCGTCTTTATCGAGAATTATAGAGCAACAATTCATCATCGGGTCTACTTACAACTTTAACTATAACGAACTTGCTGCTGGTAATACAAGCCGTACCGGTGTTTACTTCAACGGCTTGCTCGATCTTTCAGGCAACCTTGCTGGTCTCCTTACAGGTGCTAACGCGGCAGCAGGCAAACCAAAGGAGCTTTTCGGGGCCAGGTTTGCACAATATTTTAAAACCGAACTAGATGCTCGTTACTACAAGCAAATTGGTTTAAAAAGCCAATGGGCAAATCGAGTTATTCTTGGGTTTGGGCTTCCTTATGGCAACAGTACCGAGATCCCTTTTATAAAACAGTTTTTTGTTGGCGGTAACAATAGCTTACGAGGCTTTCGCAGCCGTACTGTAGGGCCGGGTTCTTATACACCACCTTCTCTCACTAGTACAAATACTACTTTTATTCCCGATCAATCCGGCGATTTGAAACTAGAATTAAATACTGAGTTTCGTCCAAGGTTCACAAGTATTATTGAAGGTGCTTTATTCGTAGATGCGGGCAATATTTGGTTGTACAACGAGAACCCCCTAAAACCAGGTTCGAAATTTACTAAAGACTTTTTAAAGCAATTAGCCGTTGATGCCGGAGCAGGTGTACGGCTCGATCTTACTATTCTTTTATTGCGTATTGACCTTGCCGTTCCTTTAAAATATCCTTATACAAATGCCACACCTGACAAAGGAATCATTTTCAACTTGGCGATTGGTTATCCTTTTTAGTAGTAAAAAACATTCTTAAAAAAGCACCTTTTGCAGGTGCTTTTTTCATGCCCTTCACACTCTTGCAATTGTTAAACAAGAAAAGAAATCTGTCTTCCAACTCCAGTTTTCATAGCATCATCGTTGCGTCGCAATACGTTCATCGGCAAATCTTTTGTCATCGTTTCCTACCGTGTGTTATAGCCATACAATTCATCTTTCCTCCGCTGTTGTAAATATTGAAAGTCAATCACCGCCTTCAATTAATTTTACAACGTCAACCAATGTTATGGATACACAGCAAGCTTACAATACCTGGGCGAACACATACGATACGGTAGCTAACAAAACACGCGACCTTGAACTTATTGCTGCTAAAGAAGTATTACAAAATGCAGACTTTTCAGAAGTACTGGAGATAGGCTGTGGTACAGGGAAAAATACACGCTGGCTTCAAGCAAAAAGTAATGCTATAACTGCTGTTGTCTTCTCAGAAGAAATGATGAAGCAGGCTCAAACAAAAATTACAGCAAACAATGTAACCTTCAAGAAGTCTGACAGAACAAAAGAATGGAACTTTAAAGAAGCCTCCCTAATAATCATAAGCCTTGTAGTTGAACATATTGAAGACATAGATTTCAATATTTAAACAAGCAGCTAAATCTTTAAGAACAAATGGCTAGCTGTACATCTGCGAACTCCATCCCTACAAGCAGTTAGAAGGTGGGCAGGCAAGATTTGAACTGGGAAACGAATTAATAAAAATAGATGCATTCGTCCACCCTATTTCTGATTTTACAGTGGCTGCTAAAAACATTGGTTTAGCATGTGTTGATCTGCAGGAATGGTTTGATGATAACAACCGGCTGAATATTCCAAGACTAGTCTCTTTCCTATTTAAAAAGTAGCAAAGAGCTACAATGCAAAGCATGTAAAACAACAAACACATGAAAAGCAAAATAGTAGTAAAAACGATGAACGTAATGCGACGCAACAATGCTTAACCGGAGTAAAAATGCTGGTAACCAAAAATAGAAATGCCTTGCTGTTAATACAACAAGGCTTTTTTTTAAAATTATCTACGACTTTAAAAGCTGCTCTTCCGAAGCGACGGCTTTCATGTCAGTGAGGTTTTCAATTACGCCATTACTCAACATATGATTTGGAATAAAAATCATCTTGTTATCAGCCGTCATAATTACAGTAGTAAAAATCTGAACTTCTGAAACAATGCCTTTTTTTCCCTGTGCTTCTATAAGATCTCCCACTTTAAAAGGTTTGAAGATGATGAGTAAAACGCCTCCGGCAAAATTAGTAAGCGACCCTTGCAAGGCAAGACCAACTGCCAGTCCTGCGGCGCCTAGCAAAGCAATAAACGAAGTGGTTCGAAAACCAGCAAAGTTTAAAATGCTAATTACCAGCAGAATTTTTAAACAAATACCCAGCAGGTTCCGGATAAAACGTTTAAACGTCACATCAAAGTTCTTTACTTCGAGTAGGCGATCTATAATGCGAACAACCCTTCCTATTAGCCAGAAACCAATAATTAATAAAAGGATAGCAATAACGGCTTTAATTGCATAAGCAATTGCAAGTGAAACCAGGTCGGCAAAATTTATTGTACTGTATTTTTCAATCCACTCTTTCACTAAAAACACCGTATTTAAAAAGTGTAACGAATACCTAAACCACCCTGGTTACCTAAAAAGTCGCGGTACTCTCCAAACTCAAACGACGGCTGCCAATCAATTGAAAGGTTTATCGGCGCACCGTTTATTTTAAGATCAAGACCTAACACGCCATCAATGCCAGCTGCAGCATAACTATCGTAACGATTACGGTTATTTACATTGTAAAAGCTAACGTGTGCACCTGGCCCTACATACCATTTTAAACCTGGGGCACCAGCAATATTACCATGAATTTCATATAAACCGGTAAGCCTGGTACCGTGGCGATAAAAGTAGCCTATCACTTCCACCGCATTAGAGGGAGTAACAAAAGACTTTAATGTAACACCTGCTCCATCGAAAACTTTTACACCCAACGCAGTCTTATAAGTACGTCCCATACTCTGGGCATTCGAACCTAACGAAAACGTAAAACACACCACCAATACAAACAGTAATTTTTTCATTTCTATAAACTTTGTTTAACGATCCAAAAATTTGTGCCATTAGCTAGTAAACAACCTCTACTTCAACACCAGTAGCCCTATAAAAGAAAGTCCTAATAGAATAAAGCATTGAAATTCAAAGACTAAAGGGGGAATAATTTTCACACCTTTCCTTTTCAATCGTAATAAGAAAATTGAGGTTATGAACGAAAATTCAAACCGCTGAGCTTGGAACGTTTTTTTATAACCTAAGAAACGTACCTGATTATAAACATAAAAACATAAACATTATGGAAAAGCAAGAAGAACTTGTTTCGGTTTTAAATGACCTGATAAGGATTAACAACGACCGTATTGAAGGTTATGAAAGAGCTGCAAACGAGTCTAAAGATTCCGATGTTGATCTTATCGCCATCTTTAACCAAATGGCCAGTCAAAGCAGAACTTATTTGACCCAGCTTACTGAAGCCGTAGCTCGCCTTGGTGGTGATGCTGCTAAGGACACTACTATTTCAGGTAAGATTTACCGTGTTTGGATGGACCTGAAGTCTGCCATTACAGGTAAGGATCGTGAAAGCATTTTAGGCTCTTGCGAGTACGGTGAAGATGTAGCGCAAAGGGCGTACGAAGCTGCTTTGGAATCTGATGCATACATGAGCACCGAGATCCGCCAGTTGATCGTTAACCAAAAGAGTGAGTTGAAAACATCGCACGATACCATTAAAAAGTATCGCGATTTACATGATAAAGTAAGCTAGTATTTACGCTTAATTTTTTTAAAGTAAAGGGCCGGTATTATACCGGCTTTTTATTTTAAACAACGTAATTTTATAGAAACAGCTCTTATTACTTAGTAATGATTTTGGGTTAAGCAAAGAAGCAATAGTCAACATCGTTGTGTCACTCACTTGTACGCCAAATCTTTATTCAAGTATTAAAAAGAGTAGCTAACTTAATAATGCCATTATCCTGGTGGCAAGAAATTTTTAATCAACCTTAAAAAGAATATCATGGAAGAAACTAATGATTATATAGAAAACAACGACCAGGTTCCTCATATGAAGTCCTTGTCGCTGTGCCTGAACAAAATGGTTTTAGATGGCTACGACGACGACTTTAAAGTTGAAGATGAAGGACTAAAATCGTTAAAGACCGAAAAGGTATATACACCTGAACAAGTTAAGGTGGTTAACTTCTTTCGGTTCGAAGGTCAGTCTGATCCTAATGATATGACAATTATGTACGTAATAGAAACTGAAGATGGCCTAAAGGGAACTGTAGTAGATGCCTACGGCCCCTACTCTGATATTAAGGTAGGTGAGTTCTTTCAGAACGTTGACATCCACAAAAAAACCAATAAACGCGAAAAAGCATAAAAAGAAAGAGCGCCCTTTCGGGTGCTCTTTCTTTTTATATCTTAAGGGTCATCAATTCCTTACTGCCGGTAAATATGCATTGCCACAACAAGTAAAAAAACGACC
>JAQBNN010000263.1 GCA_028288505.1 Segetibacter sp.
ATTTTGGCTTAATGAGAATCCACAAAATCAACGTAAACCAAAGTACTGCGAAGCTGTTAAAGAACGCATCGGAAGAAACGTAGTTACTGTAGAAAAGATAAAAGGGGTGGACGATCAGGAGAGCAAAAAGCAAAATTTTGTACGCCTTTTTAAACCTAAAAAACCATGAAGTGGTAAAAAATAAAAACAGGTTAACCAACAGGTTGCAAAAAAACTGTGCTGCAATTAAAGCAACATCCGATGTGGTAATAAACTTAAATATTTGGAGGATCTTGCTGTACAAAATTGGCCGGAAGGTGATGGGCTGGTTTGTAATAGCAGCACCAACAAAGGTAAACGAGTCTGCAAAAAAACTAGGAACAGGATATAAATAACGCAGCAAAAAAAAGTAACCGGTTCCTAAAATTAGCGCAGCAAACGAATAGGTTTTATTTTCGCGTAAAAGTAAATATTCTGCAAAAGAAGTTCTGCCTGCTTTCATTTATCACTGTTTAAATAATCCTTAGGCGAAGAAGAAATCCCTTCAACATCCCTAATTCTGCCTCGTGCAATTTTTGCACTCGCTAAAATATTTTTACTGCTACCAAAACGCTGGAAGCCTTATAAAAGCTGCGAATTTCAGCTTTTATTTAATCTGCTGGTTAGCAGATTACGTAATACTCATTTAAATATTTCTCTTATTTACTTTTTTTATCCAATTTTGGTCCTCCAATCAATGTAAGCAATTGCTAAACAGCATTATTATGAAAGAAGATAAAGTAAAGGGCTATACCCCACAAAACCATGGTCCTGAATCTGATCTCAAAAAACTAATTCGTCGTCACCTTAATGATCCTGATCATGTTATTACTGAAGATGACATCAGGAATATCGAGTTAGGTAGTAATGTTGAGCTATCGGATGATGCTGATTTAGCATCAAAGAGATAATTAGATATATTCTGTTTTTTAAATCTTTCAAGTTATCCAGGCAACCGATCCATCTATTTTATTAATATCCCTTTACCCGGTACAATCTTTTTTGTATTGTAATTAGCGGTTACGCGATCTGCGTGCTCGCCAGTTATTTTATACAAATGAAATTGTTATGGCAAATAATAATGGTCCTTTAGAAACCAATCCTGAGGTAATACTAATCGGTGCAGGGATTATGAGCGCCACCTTAGGCCTGTTGCTCAAAGAACTGCAACCTGATGTAAAAATCGAGATCTTCGAAAGGCTTGACGTGGCCGCGGCAGAAAGTTCTGATGCCTGGAACAACGCTGGAACCGGTCACGCAGCATTTTGTGAATTAAATTACACGCCGCAAAAAGCAGACGGTTCTATTGATAATTCAAAAGCGAGTAAGATTGCTGAGTCGTTCGAGATGTCACGCCAATTCTGGTCTTACCTCGTAGAAAAAGAAGTTCTAACCAATCCACAATCGTTTATCAAAAGCATCCCTCACATGAGCTTTGTGTGGGGTGAGGAGAATGTGCAATACCTACGGAAGCGCTACGATGCGCTGCAGAAATGCCACCTTTTTGATGGGATGAAGTATTCAGAAGACTGGGAGCAGTTGAAAGAGTGGATGCCACTTGTAATGGAAGGCCGAGACAAAAATCAAAAGCTTGCCGCTACAAGAATGGACATAGGCACTGATGTAAACTTTGGCTCACTTACCCGCTGCATGTTCAACCGCTTGAAAGAATTGGATGGCGTCAATATTCATTTTAACTACGAGGTTCGCAGGCTAAGGCAGGATAGAAATAAATTATGGAACGTGCGGGTTCGCAATCTTACTACAGGCGAAGTAAGGTTAGTTAAATCTAAGTTCGTTTTTATTGGTGCAGGCGGCGGTTCGTTGCCATTGCTACTCAAGTCAGGCATACACGAGGGGAAAGGTTTTGGAGGTTTCCCTGTCAGTGGGCAATGGTTACGCTGCAAAAACCCAAAAGTAATCGAAAAGCACCAGGCCAAAGTTTATGGTAAAGCTTCTGTTGGTGCCCCGCCAATGTCGGTCCCTCACCTTGATTCTCGTATAATAAAAGAGAAGAAAGAATTGTTGTTTGGCCCATACGCCGGTTTTACCACAAAGTTTTTAAAGAACGGTTCGTTCTTCGATCTCGTAAAGTCCGTCCGCCTTACCAACCTGGTTCCAATGCTGGCTGCAGGAATGAAAAACATTCCCCTCACCAAATATCTAATCCAACAAGTGCGGCAATCTCCTGAAGACAGGTTAGAAGCCCTGCAAGATTTTTTACCTACCGCCAGAATGGAAGATTGGGAACTTGAAATAGCCGGCCAGCGGGTACAGGTGATTAAAAAAGATGAAAAGGAGGGTGGCATCCTAGAGTTTGGTACCGAAGTTGTAAGTGCTGCTGACGGCTCTATTGCCGCTTTACTTGGTGCATCCCCGGGTGCGTCTACTGCCGTTTCTATTATGATCAGTTTATTAGATCGCTGCTTTCACGAAAAGTACAAATCGGTAGAATGGCAAACAAAGCTGAAACAAATGATTCCTTCTTTTGGTAAGTCTTTAGGCGATGATGCTGAACTTTGCAACTCGGTAAGAGCCTGGACAAGTGAAGTGCTTCAGTTGAACGTGGAAGAGCATGCAAATGCCTGATAATTCTTACTGTTTTTTATGTTACCGGCATTTGGTTTCATAGCAACATTGTTGTGTCACTCACTTGTACTACAAACCAATTGTCATCATTCCTTTCAACGCAAACAACCTCGTTTAGCTTGTACCTTTTAAGATTCCTAAGTAATTAAAGCACGTGATCAACTTCGTATTAATAGGCCTTTGTATAATAGCAGGTTTGCTCTTTCGCAAGTATGGTAAACTACCGCATGATGCGCACAAGTCAATCAATGCCTGGATTATTTATATAGCGTTACCAGCTGTATCATTTAAGTATCTCCCACATATTCAGTGGAGCAGCAACTTACTGCTGCCAGTTGTTGCTCCTATAATTGTTTGGTTAGGTTCATGGGTTTACAACCGCTTTTACGCCATTCGTTCCGGTATACACAAAGGTACCGAAGGCGGCATGAAGCTAACTGCCGGACTTAGCAACACTTCATTTGTAGGCTTTCCACTTATTATGGCCTACTTCAGCGAAAGTGATATTGGTACTGCCATTATTTGCGATCAGGTTACTTTTACGTTATTATCCTCTGCCGGCATTATTGTCGCAATTAATTCTTCTAAACAACAAGAGCTTTCTCCTGGCCCGGTAATAAAAAAAATCCTGCGTTTTCCACCTTTTCTCGGTTGCATAGCCGCACTATTTTTGCCTCACTTTATTGATATCGCTCCTGCAGAACCTTTGTTTGATAAGCTTGCTTCAACAGTTGGTCCACTTGCGCTTTTTTCTATTGGACTTCAATTAAAATTTAATGGCTGGCGTGGTGAGATAAAGCATTTGAGTGTTGCATTATTCTACAAGTTATTAATTGCACCGGCTCTTATTCTATTAATAGTCTTACTCTTTAACCTACACAGCAACATCGCAAGGATCACCGTTTTTGAAATGGCTATGCCTACCCTGTTAACTTCAGGTGTTGTAGCTGATGAATACAATTTAAACCCTAAACTTTCTAATCTTATAATTGGTGTAGGGATAGTTGTATCCTTTGTTACAACTGCCTTTTGGTTTGCAATTATTCAGTGGCTGGTGTAGCGTTGCTAATACCACTATTAACATCGCGTAAACGATACTTCACTTAACTTGAACCCGTAAAAATCGGGAGATTATGAAGAAGATTAGTATGCTTATAATTGGAGTTACTCTTAGTGTTTGCGCCTTTAGCCAGACAGTGGAACAAAAAGTTGAAAAGCAAATCCAGGATCCGAAGAGGAAGGAAAACGCAGGTAAAGCAGATGTAATTAGCACAAACAAAAAAAGTGTTTTTGATAGTACCACCTTTAGTAATTCTACAGAAGTTGTTGCCTATAAAAAGCAGGTAAAGACTAGCGCAAAAAAGAAGGGCTGCAGCAGGAAAGCAAAGCAAGGTAATGCTAAAAGTACATCGGCAAGAAAGGTTTAAGTCGAGGATTGAGATAAGGTTCAAAAAATTGTCTAGTTGCTCACTTCGTTCAATAAAGATTTACAGTTGAAGAGTGCGACGCAAGGATGATCAATTCATTTTCTACAGCTGGAACCATAAAAAAAACAGTATAAAATAAAAGAGGTTGCCTTACCAGGACAACCTCTTTTATTTTAAGTGGCATTACTTAAAAATGCCGTCTTACATCTATAGTTCCTTTGAAATCTCTTTCTGATAGTCTTTCATTAAGCGCTTCGATAGCTGGGTTTAGCGTGACTTGCGTGTTGCTACGTAAAGTGCCATTCGCAAAGCCATTTAAGATAGACGCTAAGCCCGCTTCGGTTCTGTCGCCCCAATCCTTGTCAATACCATCATTAGCTGAGCTGGTTAAAGAAAGGCCGTTAAAGTAGTTGCCTTCTCCATTTTTGTTAACCGTGCGAAAGGAAACAGGGAAAACATACCAATCGCCAACAGGAATTGGGAAATAACCGACAGGCTTGCCGTGTGTTTTTGACGGACCAACCAGTCTTACATCCATATATGGTTTCAGGTTGTTTATAAGTAACTCACTTGCTGAAGCAGTACTGCTGCTAACAATAAAAAATACACGACTTAAGTTGACTGATCCTCTTTTGGTAAAACGGGTCGTGTTATTATAATTGGCGTGCTTGTCGTTGAACTGCTCTGTCATCATTACCTGGCCGTTGTTGGCTGAGTTTACCAGGTAATTAGCAAGCTTCTCCTGCACGGTTACATAACCGCCTCCATTGTAGCGAAGGTCAATTATCACCTCGTTCACGCCCTCGCGGCTAAAGCGGCTGAATACACGGTCGAAGTCGTTATAGATTTGTGCTGTATCTCCAAGAAAAGAGTTGAACACCATGTATCCTACCTTTTTAGAGCCGGCTGTATAAACCGAGTCCATAACTACAGGATGATCAGTGTAAGCACCCTCAGTTAAAGTAAGGTCTATAGTTGAACCATCAGCCTTTTGAAAGGTAAAAGTGCTGCTTGTACTTTCATAAACACCGTTAACAATAAAGTCTGCGTTTGATGTGGTTATGTTGGTGCTGCCGTTTAATTTGGTTATTCTCCAACCACGGCGAACTCCTGCTTTTCCGGCTGGCGATTCTTGCTCTACGTGTCTCACTCTAAGGTCTCCTTCTACGCGAAAGAAAACATTTAACCCAAGGTCTTTTTCACCTGCTGCTGTTTGTTGTATTGAGCCTCTGCTTAGGTTGTCCCACTCGGTTTTTTTCATTGCAAAACTCCAGCGGTCTACTGCTGCAGTAATGCCAGGTTCTATGCTAAATGGCCTGATTGCTTTCATGATAGCATCGGGATCGGCATGGGTTTGGGGATCGAACGAAGCGGGGATTTGGCTATGCCATAGATAGATGTCACGGGCATATTGTAAGCTGGAATCTTTAAGTTTATACTCTGCGGAAGGTCCATTGTCCACAGGAGTTGGTGGTGGTGGTGGTGCAGGCTCTTTTATTGACTCCTTTTGGCAAGCTGGAAAAATGCTGACTACTATGGACAGGCTAGCAGCAAATATCAGGTTCTTTAACCTCAAATTTTGGGGCATAATATATTTAAAATTGAAGATGCATATTACTCCAATTATGAATACTATTGGTGGAAGGGAAAGTGTTTTAACAAGAAGTTGAGAACCTGCTAAAAGGTTACAAAAGGGGCGCTTTGAAAAGCGAAAAGTACAAGTGAGTGACACAACGATGACGCCATGAAAAACTACTGCTGGTTACCAAAAGAATAAAAAAAATCCCGCCTTTTACAAGACTGGATTTTGACTTTTTAATTTTGACTTTTGAATTAATTCACCCCTGCTTCCTGGTAAGCTTCAATTGGCTCACAAGTGCAGATAAGGTTGCGATCTCCAAACGTATTATTGATACGGCTGATTGCGGGCCAGAACTTCTTTTCGCGAACAAATGGTAGCGGGAAGGCAGCCTGGCTTCGCTTGTAAGAGTGGTTCCAATCGTCAGCAGTAATCACCTGTTGGGTATGTGGTGCATTCTTTAAAACGTTGTCGGTTTTATCTGTAGTTCCGTTTTCAATAGCAGCGATCTCTTCATGAATATTAATCATCGCTTCGCAAAAGCGATCAAGTTCCTCTTTAGGTTCACTTTCGGTCGGCTCAATCATGATAGTGCCGGGAACAGGGAAGCTCAATGTAGGCGCGTGGAAACCGTAATCCATCAGGCGCTTTGCCACATCTTCAGCTTCAATGCCAACCGCTTTAAATGGGCGAAGATCAACGATGAACTCATGCGCACAAGTGTTGTTCTTTCCGCTGTACAAGATCTTATAATGTCCTTCCAACCTTGCCTTCATGTAATTAGCATTTAGAATGGCATATTCAGTTGCTTTTCTTAAACCCTCGGCACCTAACATTTTTATGTAAGCGTAGCTAATGAGCAGGATGCTTGCGCTTCCAAATGGGGCAGCACTAACAGCGTTCGCAGCTTTGTCTTTATTAATATTTACATGACCCGGCAGGTAAGGAGCTAGTTTTTCGTTTACACAAATCGGCCCCATGCCTGGTCCGCCACCGCCATGTGGAATGGCGAAGGTTTTGTGCAGGTTGAGGTGGCAAACATCGGCACCAATATTACCCGGCGATGTTAAGCCGACCTGTGCGTTCATGTTAGCGCCATCCATGTAAACAAGGCCGCCATTTTCATGAATGATATTGCAAACCTCGATGATTGTTTCTTCAAATACACCGTGTGTACTTGGGTAAGTAACCATTAAGCCGGCAAGGTTGTCTTTGTATTTCTCTGCGTTCTTTCTTAGGTCTTCAACATCAATGTTTCCTGCATTGTCGCATTTAGTAACTACTACCTTAAAGCCCGCCATTACAGCGCTTGCAGGATTTGTCCCGTGTGCAGAAATCGGGATTAGGATAACATTGCGATGTGCTTCATTCCTGTCTTCGTGATATGCTCTTATTGCAAGTAAACCTGCATATTCACCTTGTGCACCGCTGTTTGGTTGTAAAGATGTTGCGACAAAGCCTGTAATGTTACTCAGCCACTCTTCCAACTCGTGAACAATTTGCTGGTAACCTTCCCACTGGTTTACAGGTGCGAATGGGTGCATCTTGCTAAATTCTGGCCAGCTCAAAGGAATTAGCTCAGTAGCAGAATTTAACTTCATAGTGCAACTTCCCAAAGGAATCATTGCGTTATCCAGACTAAGGTCACGGTTCTCCAGCATCTTCAAATACCGCATCATTTCAGTTTCACTGTGGTGCGTATTGAAAACAGGATGTGTAAGAAATTCAGAAGTACGCGTAAGTGACGAGGGAATATTTTCGAGGTTGCTCTCGTAATCAAACTCCATGAATACCGCGTCGCTTTCACTTGCTTCTCCAAATATCGAAAGGATATCCAACACGTCCTCACGTCCTGTAGTTTCGTCTAAAGAAATGCCTATAGATCCATCGTAATAACGGAAGTTCATTTGTCTTGCTTCGGCTATCGTACGAATTGCCTCTACATTATCGACAGCTACTTTCAAGGTGTCAAAATAAAATTCGTTCACCTGGTCGTAACCGATATTTACCAATTCGTCGCTCAAGGTTTGTGCGAGCAGGCTCACTCTTTTTGCTATATTCTTCAATCCCTCAGCACCGTGGTACACCGCATACATTGCCGCCATGTTAGCTAACAAAGCTTGTGCAGTACAAATATTTGAAGTTGCTTTCTCACGGCGAATATGTTGCTCACGTGTTTGCAAGGCCATACGTAAAGCACGGTTGCCACTTGCGTCAATACTTACCCCAATAATACGTCCGGGGATAATTCGCTTAAACTCATCTTTTGTAGCAAAGAATGCAGCGTGAGGTCCGCCAAAACCCATTGGAACACCAAAACGCTGCGCAGAGCCAATCGCAACATCAGCGCCTAGTTCACCAGGAGAAGTTAATAATGTTAGCGCCAATAGGTCAGTCGCCATTACAACCTGGGTGTGTACGGCGTGAGCCTTTTCAATAAAGCCGCGATAATCTTCAACAGCACCTTCACTGTTCGGGTACTGAACGATTGCGCCAAAGTAGCTTTCATCTAACTGCGCAGAGCGAAAATCACCTTTTACAATCTCAACCTTTATTGGCGTAGCCCGTGTAACCAGTACATCTACTGTTTGCGCAAAAATCTTGTCATCCACAAAAAACTTTGCAGAGGTGATTTTTTCGCCCTTGTTCTTATTGTTGAAAAGCATCGCCATTGCTTCAGCCGCTGCCGTGCCTTCATCAAGCAACGAAGCGTTAGCAATTGGCAGCCCGGTTAAATCGCTTACCATCGTTTGAAAGTTCAATAGACTTTCCAAACGGCCTTGCGAAATTTCTGCCTGGTATGGTGTGTATTGCGTATACCATCCCGGGTTTTCAAAAAGGTTACGAAGAATTACGGTTGGCGTAATTACATCATAATAACCTTGTCCTATATAGCTTTTAAATACTTTATTTTTTTTGGCTGTCTCCCTAAGCTCACCCAAATATTGGTACTCGCTTACAGGGCCGCCAACTTCCAATGGCTCTTTTAAACGTATTGCCGCAGGAATGGTTTTCTCAATCAATTCATCTAACGAAGAAACCCCAATTGTTTTCAACATATCTGTGGTTTCCTGTTGCCCGGGACCAATATGTCGCTCCTGAAACTCGTTTGCTTGTTGGTCAAAAATGTTCATATAATCTTATGCTCGTTATTTGTGCTGGTGATTTTTTTTGTTTCCGGCATTTGTAATTCTGCCAATCGTCCGTTGCGTCGCACTCTTGT
>JAQBNN010000184.1 GCA_028288505.1 Segetibacter sp.
CGCCGCTTGATTCTATTTTAATGGTTGAAGGAATTCGGTAAAGCCCTTTCTTTAATAAGATCGCTCCTTTAAAACCATTCTTGTCCGCCTCTCTCTTGCTTACTTCGTCAATAGCATTTTGAATGATCGTTTGGTCAGCATCAGTGCCGGTAGCATTAACTGTTTTTACAACAGCTATGTCTGGAATCTCCATGTCTCCACCATAAAAACCAACACGGCTAAAGTCAGGAATAATATTGCCTTTTTCGTCAGGGATATAAACAAGGCTGCCATCCTTAGCTACTTTCACATACTTTGTTCCTGGTAAGTCTTTGCTGGCTGATGCTGGAGTGGCGCCTGCTGTATTTTCGGCGGGCTTTTTTGAAGAAGCACATGCAATGCTTAATGTTATTAATGCAATGCTTGCAAGTCTTTTTGTTTTCATGGCAATCAATTAATTCAACATAATATTCCTACAAAACTACCATACTTGAGTGCACATGCCAGAATTGCTGAATATTTAGCTAATCTCACAATTTCTATAACAAATAAAATTTGCTCACTTGCATTAACAATTTCAAAGCGCTTCTAAATAAGTGTTTTTGAAAATGTGGTTACAAGCATTATAGTTATAATTAAACATCGTTGCGTCGCATTACGTTCATCTGTAGTAACTCTCTTGATGCTTTGATTATAATTGCCTGTATAATTGATTGCTAATGATTGCCTTTTACATGCACACTACTCAAACCTTTTGCTCAGGTTTTTACAGCCTTGCCAATGCATTGGCTTGTCATCTCAAAACCATTCTACACGGGTTTATTACTTTGATTAATATAACTAAACAAGACACTAACTCTACAACCATTTTAGCGAATGCCTATAATAAAGTAGATAAATTATAAAGCCCAAAGCCGCCCATTGATAAGCCGATGAAGTGATTGCGACGCAACGATGACGCTATAAAAAACTAAAGCTCGTATTACTCAACGTTCAAAATGTTTTCATTACCAATTCCTTATTTTATAAAATAACTATGAAGAGAAGTAGTTTGAAGAGCGAGTTAGTGGAAGTAACCTTAATAAAATACGAATAACGGGTACCTGATTTATAAACCCCAAAACTTGAATTGATAATGCAATAAGCGTATCCTTAATAACAGAACCTGCCATAAGAAACATTCATCATTAAACTAAAATTGCTTGTATGATATCAACTATTCTCTCTGCCCTTCAGCAAAGGTTGAAGGCTTTAATTAAAAAGAAGGACCTGAAAATAGCGGTCGTTTTTTCGTTTTCGTTATTGTTTATTACAACCATTTATGCGCAATCAACTGTTCCTGTTAGCGGGGTTGTAACAAGCCAAAGCGGCGAGCCGCTGAGCGGCGTTTCAATTGCTGTAAAAAATGTAACAAAGGCTACTGTTTCGGGGCAAGATGGATCTTTTCAATTAGACGTTCCGCCCAATAGTACTTTACTTATTTCTTATGTTGGCTATGTGGGCCAGGAGGTTAAAATAGGAACTACAGCGCCCTCAAGAATGTCAATACAATTGCCTACTAACAAAAACGAATTGGAGCAGGTAATTGTTGTAGGCTATGGTACAAGAAGAAAGTCCGATGTTACTGGTTCGATTGTTTCAATAAGTGAGCAGTCTATTAAAGATGTTCCTGCCTCGAACCTTGCCTCGGCAATACAGGGACAAGGCGCTGGTATTGACATACAAAGAAGTGGCGCTAACAGCAAACCCGGTGCAACACCAAGTATACTGATACGTGGAGCGAGATCATTAGGCGCTTCAAACGATCCATTGATCGTGGTAGACGGCATACCGTTTAGCGGCAGTATTAACGACCTTAACCAGGATGATGTAACATCAGTAGAAGTACTTAAAGATGCGTCGTCAACTGCTATCTATGGTTCAAGAGGTGCAAACGGCGTTATACTAATTAGTACCAGGAGAGGTAAATCAGGTAAGGCCGTATTTACATACACTGGGTATGCTGGTGCTACAAATGTTATACGAGAGTTCCCGGTAATGAATGGGCAGGAGTTTGCTACGTTGAGGAAATGGGCGAGGATTAACGGCAACCCCGGATTGTATTCCGGTCTTGATGATCCAAAGTTTTTAACGGATGGTACTTTTGCACCCGAAGAACTGGAGGGGTTAAGAACAGCACGGAGCACCAACTGGCAAAGCCTTGTTTATAAAACGGGTTTAATGACTAACCACCAGTTGGGTATTACTGGTGGAACTGAAATGACTCAGTATGCTATTTCGGGCGGCTACTTTAACCAGAAAGGAATTTACGAGGGTCAGGGTTTTAAGCGCTACACTGCCAAGCTAAGTCTTGATCATAATTTTGGAAAAATCTTCAAAGTCGGTTTAAGTTCTCTCAATACTTTTACGCTTAGAGAAGGTGAAGGTGCGAATCCAATGGCGCAGTCTTTAAGGGCAAGTCCACTCGCTTCTCCTTATGATAGTACTGGTGCTATCTTAAATGATTTTATACCAGGAAGTGCTAACCAGGTGTGGAACCCGCTGGCTAATTTTATACCGGGAGCAGCAGTTGAAGAAAGAAAAAGGTTTGGAACATTTACCACTTTATATGTTGACGTTAACCTCGCAAAAGGTTTGAAGTACCGCTTTAATGGTGGTGCTGAAATCAGGAGCGATGTATACGGTAATTTTTATGCCAGCAAATCAACTAACAGGCTGGGCGCTGCTTCATCTTCGTCAAACCGCACCGGTTTCCGTACCAGCTATACTATGGAAAACCTGTTGACTTATGATAGAACCTTTGCTGAAAAGCATAAGTTGAATTTCACAGGCTTGTTTAGTATACAAGACGTGGTTAATCAATCTAACGAATTTAATAATACAAACATTGCAGCCGATTACCTTGCCTATTACAATCCAACTTATGGTGCTAATCTTACCGGCGAGGGTGATTATGAGAAGTGGGACATTGTATCTGTCATGGGTAGGTTAAACTATAGTTTCACCGATCGCTACTTGCTAACACTTACTATGCGAGACGATGGGTCATCCCGTTTAGACCCCAACAACAGGTACCGTCGTTTTCCTTCTGCGGCACTTGCATGGAACATCAGTAAAGAGCCTTTTTTTTCGGGCCAAAACCGAATTTCAAACTTAAAGTTAAGAGCCAGCTATGGTACTGTAGGAAACACTTCCATAAGTGCTTATCAAACGCTGGGTGGTTTATCTCCCCTTGTTTACAATTATGGAACTACTACAACTACAGGCGTTTTTCCTACCACTGCACCTAACCCTACACTTGAGTGGGAGTATACAACCACAGCTAACCTTGGTTTAGATTTCGGCTTCCTTAGAAACAGGATATCAGGATCAGTTGAAGTTTATAAGCAGTACACTGACAAACTGTTGTTACCTCAATCGCTGCCGCCTACTTCAGGTATACCAAACCGTATTCTTACGAACGTCGGTAAAACAGAAAACAAAGGATTGGAAGTTCATCTAACTACCCTCAACTTCCAGGGACCAACTAAAAATCATTTTACCTGGACAACCGATCTAAACTTCTTTTTTACAAGAGGTAAGATAACACAGCTTGCCAATGGTGTTATAAACGATGTTACCAATAACTGGTTCGTAGGACAGGCACCACGAGTGATCTATGACTATAAGAGGTTAGGTATCTGGCAAAATACACCTGAAGACTCTGCTTACGCAAAAAGCCTTGGATTAACAACTGCCGGTACTGGTTCGGTAATAGGAACGATTAAAGTGGCCGACATAAACGGCGATAAAAAAATCGACGGAAACGATCGGATGATTGTAGGTACTTCTCAGCCTAAGTGGGAAGGTGGTATGACAAACAGGTTTGGTTATAAAGGTTTCGACTTTACAGTGGTTGCATTTGCAAGAGTTGGAAGTACCTTAAACAGTAGCCTCGAGGGTGGAAACTTTGTAAACACTTACCAGGGCACTTATAACAACTTAAAAGTTGATTACTGGACTCCAACTAATGGTCAGAATCAGTTTCCGAAACCAAACTCTGCTACTACTAATCCAGCCTTCCGTTCGCTTTTGGGTTATTTTGATGGAAGTTTTGTTAAGATAAGAAGCATGAGTCTTGGATACAACATGCCACTGTCTGTTGTTAAAAGTATTGGAGGCAGATCTTTAAGAGTGTATGCTACTGCTTCAGACCCTTTCATTCTATTCGCACCATATAGAAAAACCGGAGGCATCGATCCTGAAGGTTCAGGTACAGTGGGTATTGATACACCTCCGGTATGGGGACTATTATTCGGTGCAAGCTTGTCATTCTAATTAAAATTTAAAAAACGATTTATGAAAAGGATACTTTTTTTATTAACTATCGGTGCATTTGCTGGTTTGGTAGGGTGTAAGAAATTACTTACCGAGGAGCCAAAGTCGATTCTTGTTCCCGGTTTTTTTGCTACCAGCCAGGGGCTTCAGCAAGGCCTTGATGCTGCCTATGCAGGTATGCGAAATTTTTGGGGCGCCCAAAATTTATTTACCGCCACAGTTATTGGTACTGACGATTTTATGCGTGGTGTTGATGGCAATAGTGATATAAATTTATATGCAAGCAGCTATACTCCATCTAATGGTACAATCACAACTATTTGGCGTGATGCTTATACGTTCATTAATACTTGTAACGGAGTAGTTGACAATGCGGCTAAGGTAAATTTACCGCAGTCTACAAAAGACAGGATTATTGCCGAAGCGAAATTTCTAAGGGCAAATTATTACTTCATCCTTGTCCAGTTTTACGGCGACGTAACGCTGAATAAAAATTTCCAGACAGAGCCCTCTACATCTGCATCCCGTGCTCCTATGGCTGAAGTGTATGACTTTATTGTACAGGATCTGAAAGATGCAATAGCAGCACTTCCAGCAGGTACTAAAAGCAGTGGCGTATTACCAGGTAAGGCTACTGCTGCTGCAGCTAAACATGTGTTGGCTAAGGTGTATTTAACTAGGGCAGGCACAACTGCAAAAAAAGCCGATGATTACGACAATGCCTATAAGACGGCAACAGATTTAATTAATACAAGAGCAGCCTTAGGCTTAAGTTTATTACCAGATTTTGCAAAAGTATTTGCAGAAGGCAACGAGGAAAATACTGAAGTGTTATGGACGGTTCAGCATACCTCTAATATTGCTTTTAACGGACCTAATAATAGCGGTGTTTCAAACTTTAGCGCTGATAATGTTTTAAACCACATGTACGTAGGTCAGTACGAGAAAAGGCCCGGTATGCAGCGTGACATTTTCTACGGCCGTCCTTACATTCGTACCATCCCTACGCGTTGGTTAACTGATACTGTTTACAAGGAGAGAACTAAGGATACAAGGTATAATAAAACTTTTCAGACAGTTTGGTATGCAAACAATGCATCTTCTATTCCAAAGTGGACTGCACCTTTGCCTCCTGGTGCACCGGCCAATGCAGTAGTCGGTCAGCCCAAGTTTACAGTGGGAGATACTGCTATTTATATGCCCGGCTTTGATGTATCTAATGCACAAATTGCAGCGGCTCGCTACCTAATTATTCCTCCACGTAATTACGGAAATACACTAGCGCCAACTGTTACCAAATTCTTCGATACTAAACGTGCAGATTTAAATGCTCCTTCCATAAGGCCCGTAATAGTTTATCGTCTCGCTGATACTTATTTAATTGCTGCTGAAGCTGCCTTTATGAGTGGTAAATCGGCCGAAGCGGTTACCTTAATAAACGTAGTTCGCGAAAGAGCTGCGAGCTCTCCTGGTGCAAATAACATCCAGGCTTCCGACCTTTCTATCGATTTTATTTTAGATGAGCGTTCAAGAGAACTAACAGGTGAAAACATGAGATGGTGGGACCTTGTAAGAACAAACAAGCTGTTAGAAAGAGTAAGGTTGCACAATCCTGAGGCCAGGCCAAACATACAGCCAAAGCATGTATTAAGACCTATTCCTCAATCGCAAATCGATGCTACTACTACCGGTGATCGTTATACACAAAATCCTGATTGGTAGTCTAGTGCCCCATTTTAATTAATAAAAGGGAGTGAGCTTTTCACTCCCTTTCTTATTCATGCCCAATAGGTTGTTGCCAGAATTGTTGAATGGTTCGCTAATCAAACCAGCGAATACACAGTTAAAAATTATTCACTTGCAACTAAGAACGTGTAATCTTTTTTAGGCTACAAGCTGTACCGCTCCGATGTATCATCGTTGCGTCGCATTACGTTCATCTGCAGTAATCCTGTTTGAACTTTTCTTATGTTTTACTGTTGCTCACTTACTAAAACTTGCCACAAGCCATATGAACAAAACTCGTAAGTTCTGCATTGCATTGCTTTTAATAATGCCTGCACTAAGTATTAAAGCCGCCGACACAACCACAGTTGTTAGCCCCGACAAACAAATTCAGTTCAAGTTATTTCCGGTGGCCAACAAGCTAAGCTTTAAAGTAGTTTTTAAAGGTGTCGATGTAGTCCAAACATCTCCCTTAGTTGCTTCCCTTAATAGGGTGACTGTCACCGACGGCGCAAAAATAGGTACTGCAAAAAGCTATGTTATTAAGGAAAGGTATCCATGGTACGGCGTTCACTCAACTGCTATTAACGAGTGCAACGGTGCCAAAATTTCCCTTATCCATAAACAACTTGCTTACACACTTGATGTACGGGTCTTCAACGATGGGGCGGCCTTTCAACTAAATTTTCCTGGTGCACAAAGTGCAGCACGTATTCCTGATGAAGCAACTGTATTCAACTTACCTAAGGGAAGCACAGTATGGTACCACGACATGAACATGCATTATGAAAGTGTGCATACTAAAAAGGAAATTTCGCAACTACAGGAAGGAGAGTGGGTGGCACCACCCGGTACCATCAAACTCCCACAAGGAGTCTATGCTGCTATAACCGAAGCCGATCTTAAAGGTTATCCTGGTATGTCGTTACAGGCAAATGGCAATAATGGTTTGGTTGTTCGCCTTGCTCACAATCAACCTACATCTTATCCTTATCGCCTACGTTACAGTCCAGAGGACACGCAACGTTTAATGAAGCCGGCAGTTATCAACGGCAACATTACTACACCATGGAGAGTAGTAATGATTGGTGCTGATTTAAACACAATGGTTAATAATGATATCGTTCATAACCTTTGTCCTGCACCTGACAAAAACCTGTTTCCAAACGGCATAAATACTGATTGGATAAAGCCGGGAAGAGCTGTCTGGAAATACCTGAACGGTGGTGGAGACGGGACAGTAGAAGTAATGAAACATTTTACTGATGGTGCTGCAAAACTCGGGTTTGAACACAACCTTCTGGAAGGCTTCTGGAGCCGCTGGACAGATGAACAAATAAAAGATTTCGTACAATATTCAAAAGAACGAAATGTAAGTATCTGGTTTTGGAAACATTCTAAAAGCTTAAGAAATAAAGCCTCTAGAGATTCATTTTTTACCCGTTGTCACGATCTTGGTGTTGCAGGTGTAAAACTTGACTTTTTTGATCATGAAGCTAAAGAGGTAGTCGACTTGTATGAGGACATCCTTATGGAAACTGCTAAACATAAATTGTTAGTTGATTTTCACGGAGCAAATAAACCAACCGGCATGTCGAGAACATACCCTAATGAAATGATACGGGAGGCTGTAAAAGGAATGGAAGCAAGCAAGCTTGCAGACAGGGCAACGCACGAAACTACAATACCGTTTACCCGATGGCTTGCCGGCCCTGCCGAATACACTGTTGTTCACCTGGGAGCAAGAAAACAAAATACAACTCCAGCTCATCAAGTAGCGAGTGCCGCAATCTTGAGTGCCCCTGTTCTTACTTACGCGGTTAATCCTGATAGTCTTCCTGGCATGACTGTCGACATGGTTAAGAGCATACCTGCTACGTGGGATGAAACGATTGTTCTGCCCGGTTCGGAAATCGGGGAGCTTGCTGCCTATGCCCGTCGAAAAGGTACTACATGGTTTCTTGCCGTAATAAATGGTAACCAAATGAAGCAGCTAAAAGTGCCTTTAAGTTTTCTTGGTAATGGCAGCTATTCAATCAGCATTCTTAAAGATGATTCAGGTTCAGAAGGCGAGCTAAAACTGGACACTGAAACAAGGACGGCTAAAGAAGTTATGACCCTAAGTCTTGTACCAGGCGGTGGGTTTATTGCACGTTTTACCAGGTAAAAGAAAAGACCAGCGTATGGTAATTCCTAGCTCTTCAATGTTGATAAAATAGTTTAATGAAAAGTAAAACTAAGGGGACGCCCGAGGGTTAAATAACTATAATCTTGTCATGCGATTAGTTCCAATAAATGACAGCACATTTATTATGAGCTATACAATAAAAACGATTGCTATGCCAGTAAAAATAATCTCCCGTTTATTAATACACTGCCATTCGCCCTGTTGCTTAACCCACAAAACTTACTGACGTTAATTCGGCGATAGAACCCTCCCCGTACCGAAGTTGCAGTGTTTGGATGCACAACAAGCATCTGTACAAGTGAGTGACACAACGATGCTTAATTGAAAGCCTAATGCTCGTATAAAAAAAAGTCTTAGAAATATGGATGCTTTTACAAGAAATAAAACTGCTACAATGAGAAGAAAATTATCTCACTTATATTTTCCGGTCATGGTTTTTATGGCAGGAATAATTATGCCCATTGTTGCTCCTGTACAGGTAATAGCTCAAGCGGCTACAATTACTGTTAGGGGCTTTGTAACTAACAAACAAGGGCCTATGCAAGGTGTTTCTGTAAACGAGGAAGGCGCCGGCAATGGTGTTGCCACAGATGAAAAAGGAAGTTTTACTATACAAGCTCCTGCAAATGGTGTGTTGATTTTTACTTCGGTTGGTTACGCAACACATAGGGTAAACGTTGATAATAAAACGTCTATCAATGTTGTTTTAGCCATTGCTAATAAGGCTTTGGATGAAGTAGTTGTTGTGGGCTACGGTACCCAACGAAGAGGTAATGTTACGGGCTCAGTTGGTATTGTTAGTGGCAATGACATTACAACAGCTGCTACCACTGGCGTGGGGCAGGCCTTGCAGGGACGTGTTTCCGGCGTACAGATAACCCGTA